>CAZAMX010000314.1:0-3568 GCA_964486095.1 uncultured Acetatifactor sp.
GTAACTATATCATTTCAACAGAGAGATATACGGTGAGGATATTGAAGTTTATCTGCATGCCTTCCGCAGGCCGGAGCGGCAGTTTGAAGATATAGAGGCCCTGCGGTGCCAGTTGGAAGAGGATATTGTGGCAGGAGAAAGATGGCGTGCTTTTTAAGGCAGTCAGTAAACAGTACGTGAGAGGATAAATCAGTATGAATGCAAGCATAATTTTGTCAATGGCAGGGGGCTTGGGATTATTTCTTTTTGGAATGCGCGTTATGAGTGATTCCATCGAGAAGGTTGCCGGAGCCAAGCTGCGGCGTATCCTGGAGATTTTTACCACCAACCGCTTTACCGGCCTGCTGGTGGGTATTGTGTTCACAGGTATTATCCAGTCCTCATCCGCCTGTACGGCCATGGTGGTAAGCTTTGTAAACGCCGGACTGATGAATATACATCAGGCTGCAGGCGTTATCTTTGGCGCCAACATCGGTACTACCGTCACATCATTGCTGGTCTCCTTTAATTTTTCTGCCCTGGCTCCTGTGATCCTGCTGACCGGTGTCCTGATGGTAATGTTTATCAAAAAAGAAAAGGTAAAAAAATTCGGAGACATTATCATTGGTTTTGGCGTGTTATTTTTGGGAATCAGTACCATGTCCGCATCCATGGCGGGAATGAAGGATGTGCCGGAAATTGTGAATCTGCTGGCTTCTTTAAAAAATCCCTTTATGGCTACCCTTGTCGGCCTGATACTTACCGCTGTGATTCAAAGCTCTTCCGTGACGGTCAGCATTGCCCTGCTTCTGGCAAATCAGGATCTGCTTTCCTTACATATTACATTATACATTATTTTAGGCTGTAACATCGGCGCCTGCGGAACAGCCCTTCTCACCTCTCTGGCGGGGAAGAAGGACGCGAAGCGGACGGCGCTGATTCATTTCTGGTTTAACGTTATCGGTACGGTGATCCTGTATGTGGTTCTCTTTGTGGCGGAAGAGCCGGTGATGAAGCTGATCTGGGCAATTTCCAGTGACAAGGGCCGCTTTGTGGCAAACGCCCATATCCTGATCAAGGTGTTCCAGGTGATCGTGCTGTTCCCCTTTGAGAAGTGGATTGTGAAGCTGGCCTGTGCCTGTGTGCCGGGAACGGACAAAAAGGTGGGTTATCGGGAGAGTTATCAGCTGAAATTCATTGGCGACAAGGTGGTATTCAACCCTGCTACGGCAGTGGTGGAGGTGATAAAGGAGCTGGACCGCATGGCTTCTCTGGCAAATGAGAATTTAAACAGGGCCATGAATGCGCTGATTACTCTGGACGAAGAGGATATTCAAGAGGTTTACGAGGTGGAGAAGAATATCGACTTCCTGAACCATGCCATAACGGATTACCTGGTAAAAATCAATCAGACGACCCTGCCCATTGAGGACCTGAAAAGCATCGGCGCTCTGTTCCATGTGGTGAATGATATTGAGAGAATCGGCGACCATGCGGAGAATGTGGCGGATGCCGCAATTCAGCGCAGAGAGAGCGGTACATCCTTCAGCAGGGAGGCGCAGAGAGAGATGGGAGAAATGCTGGATATGGTGAATCGGCTGATCCAGTATTCCATTGATATGTTTGTCAAGGGCGATGAGACTCATATGGAGGAAGTCAGGGGTCTGGAGGACGGGGTGGACGAAAAGGAAAAGCTGCTGCAGAAGTCCCATATACAGCGCCTGACAAGGGGAGAATGTACGCCTGAGGCCGGCATGATCTTTTCCGATGTGGTATCAGGATTGGAGAGAGTGGCGGACCACGCCATGAATATTGCCTTTGCCATTATTGATGCGGAGAAAGAGGCTGAGGAAGCGTGAAAGTAACAGTTCAGCCTTGCAGCAAGTCACGCCCCCTGAGGCAATAACTTCCTGCTCAGACGCGCTTTCGCTCGAGAAAAAACGTAACGGTACCTAAGTCTCCAAAGTACGGAGACTAAGTACCTTTCGTTTTACGGTCTTAGCAGGAAGTCATTACCCCAGGCGGCTTTCTCCGTTAGATTGCCGGAAGGCTGAACTGATACGCGTGAAACTCAAATTTTGCTTAAAATAGTTGACAGAATGCGGATTAGGTCGTATAATCTGACTTAGATGTAATAATTCTGTAACATATCCGTAAACAACTATTCAAATTTGAGGAAAGATACCAATGAATTTTTTGAAGCATAGGTGTAGTAAATTAGTGGGAATTGTATCTGCCGGACTGGTATTTGCAATATGCGCAGAGCCTTTGCAGGTTCTGGCGGAAGAGGGAGAGGTTATGCCTTCGGCAGGAATTGCGTCCATATTGGAAGCAAGGCTGTCCACAGAAGAGTATATTGAGGCGGCACAGCAGGCTCAGGGAGCTTCCTGGGGGTATACCAATATCGGTATTGCAGATGTGGAGAGCGGTAATTTGAATGTCCGCGAAACTCCTTCCACCAGTGGTAAGCTGGTGGGAAAGATGCCCAAGCATTCGGCCTGTGAGGTCTTGGAAACGACCGAGGACGGCTGGGCTCGCATTACTTCGGGAGAGGTGGAAGGCTATGTAAGCCTTGATTATCTGTTGACGGGGCCGGATGCCAAGCTGAAGGCAAACGAGATTGTCTGTACCGTGGTGGTTGCCAATGTTGACGGTCTGAATGTAAGAGATCAGGCAAGTACGGACAGCGCGGTGCTGACTCAGGTGCCGCAGGGAGAAGAAATGGAATATGTGGAGACCCTTGACGGATGGGTTAAGGTGTCTATTGACGGCGAAGAGGCATATGTATCCGCCGAATATGTTACGGTGAAGGACAGGCTGGATACGGCGGTTACCATGACGGAGCTTCTGTATGGCGCAGGCGTGTCCGATGTCAGGGTAGAGCTGGTGGAATATGCAAAGCAGTTCCTGGGGAACCCTTATGTCTGGGGAGGAACCAGTTTGACAAAGGGAGCCGACTGCTCCGGATTTGTACTCAGCGTATTTAAGAAGTTCGGTGTAAAGCTGCCTCATCATTCCGGCTCTCAGGCAAATATGGGAAGGAAGATTAAGGCATCCGAGCTTCAGCCCGGCGATCTGGTATTTTATGCGAACAGCTCCGGCACCATTAATCATGTGGCCCTGTATATCGGCGGCGGGCGCGTAATCCACGCCAGCAGTCCCAAGAGCGGTATCAAGATCAGTAAGTACAATTACCGCACGCCGGTGAAGTACGTCAGCATACTGCAGGACTAAAAAAATTGTTGACAAAGGTGAGAGTGTATGATATACTGTGCAAGTATGTGAAAAACATGCCAGCAAGCAGAGTATCCACTCTCACCTTACGGCAATCGGGCCGTTAAGCGTTCAGATAATCTATACGGTTCTTCTGTGTATGAGACAGGAGAGGCGTTGTGATGAAGTGAGTTTAAGTGGATAGTTATGCTGTCCACTTTTATTTTTTTCTTATGGAGGGTACGACCATTAGCGATTTAATGATTAACGAGCAGATTCGCGACAAAGAGATCCGCCTGATCGGTGAGAATGGCGAGCAGCTGGGGATCATGTCTTCGCGGGATGCTTTGAAGATGGCGGAGGATGCAGGGCTTGA
>CAZAMX010000315.1:0-3548 GCA_964486095.1 uncultured Acetatifactor sp.
TCCTGTAGTTAATTGTCTCCTGCTTCAGCACCTCGCCGTGGGACCATTCGCGAATCTTTTCCGGTGAAGCCAGGCCGATCTTTATTGCATCAAACGTCATAGCCTGATAGGCTGTTTCATTTTTAACTTCTGGCATGAATGGTACTCCCTTCTAAGCTATTAACATATTCTCACTCAAAGTCTTCGTCTCCCTCGAATTCCGCGTCCTCGGAATCAAATTCCTCGTCGTCGAAACCGTCGTCATCGGCGCTGATCAGCTCACCGCTGTCGTCGTCAAACTCCTGCGCCTGATAACCCATCCTGCCAAGGGAACCGTTGTCATAATCGTCATCGTACTTCCGATCTCCCTCCATCTCATAGCGGTAATCCGTATCGCCGTAGTCGATGGTCTCCATGATCTCCACCTCGGTCTGATCGTCACGAAGAACTCTCACGTCCAGTCCAAGAGCCTGAAGCTCCTTCAACAGGACCTTAAAGGACTCGGGAATACCGGGTTCGGGAATATTGTCTCCTTTGATGATGGCCTCATAGGTCTTCACACGGCCGACTACGTCATCGGACTTTACCGTCAAAATTTCCTGCAGCGTATAGGATGCGCCGTATGCCTCCAGCGCCCACACCTCCATCTCGCCGAAACGCTGTCCGCCGAACTGTGCTTTCCCGCCCAGGGGCTGCTGGGTAACCAGCGAGTAAGGACCGGTGGAACGGGCATGAATCTTGTCGTCCACCAGATGATGCAGCTTTAAATAGTGCATATGGCCGATGGTAACAGGACTGTCAAAATATTCTCCGGTACGACCGTCCCGCAGACGAACCTTTCCGTCTCTGGAGATCGTCACACCCTTCCAGATTCCTCTCTGATCTCTGTTATCTGCCAGATACTGCATCACTTCCGGAAGCAGCTCTTCCCTGTGAAGGCTCTCAAAGGTCTCCCCGGACCACTCTCTGCCGTCCGCCGTGGTATTCTTTCCTTCCGCCTGCCAGTCCTTTGCCTCTTCGGCGTTAAAAGGAAGATTTACATAATCGTTTGCCAGCTCCAGCGTGTCCATAATATCGGTCTCGTTGGCGCCGTCAAACACAGGGGTGGAAACGTTAAATCCAAGGGCCTTTGCCGCCAGGGAAAGGTGAATTTCCAATACCTGTCCGATATTCATACGGGAAGGCACACCCAAAGGATTCAGCACAATATCAAGGGGCCTGCCGTTGGGCAGATAAGGCATATCCTCTACCGGCAGCACACGGGAAACCACACCCTTGTTTCCATGGCGTCCTGCCATCTTGTCACCCACGGAAATCTTTCTCTTCTGCGCAATATAGATGCGCACCGCCATATTCACGCCGGGAGACAGTTCGTCGCAGTTCTCTCTGGTAAACACCTTGGCGTCCACAACAATACCGTATTCGCCGTGAGGCACCTTCAGGGAAGTATCGCGGACCTCTCTGGCCTTCTCACCAAAAATAGCTCTTAACAGACGTTCTTCCGCTGTCAGCTCCGTTTCACCCTTGGGTGTCACCTTGCCCACCAGAATATCTCCGGCACGCACCTCTGCACCAATGCGGATAATCCCTCTGTCGTCCAGATCCTTCAAGGCATCGTCGCCCACGCCGGGAACATCCCTGGTAATCTCTTCGGGCCCCAGCTTGGTATCCCGGGCTTCCGCCTCGTATTCCTCAATGTGTACGGAAGTATATACATCCTCCTGTACCAGTCTTTCGCTCAAAAGAACAGCATCCTCGTAGTTATAGCCCTCCCAGGTCATGAAACCGATCAGCGGGTTCTTTCCCAGGGCAAGCTCGCCCTTGGCGGTAGACGGTCCATCCGCAATCACCTGCCCCTCTGCCACATGATCCCCCTTAAAGACAATGGGCTTCTGATTGTAGCAGTTGGACTGGTTGGAACGGGAAAATTTTGTCAGCCTGAACTCGGCCTTCTCACCGTCGTCATAGGTTATTCTGATCAGGTTGGAGGACACATAATCCACCGTACCTGCCTTCTTTGCAAGAATACACATACCGGAGTCCGTAGCGGTCTTTGGCTCCATACCCGTACCCACCACAGGAGCCTCCGTGGTCAAAAGAGGAACCGCCTGACGCTGCATGTTGGAGCCCATCAGCGCACGGTTTGCGTCATCGTTCTGCAGGAAGGGAATCAGCGCCGTTGCCACGGAGAACACCATCCTGGGAGACACGTCCATATAATCAAACATGGAGCGGGGGTATTCCGAGGTCTCGTCCCGGTAACGTCCGGACACGGTGTTGCGGACAAAATGCCCTTCTGCATCCAGTGCCTCGCTGGCCTGGGCCACATGGTAATTGTCCTCTTCATCCGCAGTCATATAAACCACCTCATCCGTAACCACCGGATTCTGCGGGTCCGTTTTATCAATCTTTCTGTAGGGTGCCTCCACAAAGCCATACTCATTAATATGAGCATAGCTGGCAAGGGAGTTGATCAAACCGATGTTGGGACCTTCGGGAGTCTCGATGGGGCACATTCTGCCGTAATGAGAATAGTGCACGTCACGAACCTCAAATCCGGCACGATCCCTGGACAGACCGCCGGGTCCTAACGCGGACAAACGCCTCTTATGAGTGATCTCCGCCAGCGGATTGTTCTGATCCATAAACTGTGACAGCTGGGAGGACCCGAAAAATTCCTTCACTGCAGCGGTAACAGGCTTAATATTGATCAGAGACTGGGGCGATATATCATCCGTGTCATGGGTCGTCATGCGTTCTCTGACCACCCTCTCCATTCTGGATAAACCAATGCGGTACTGGTTCTGCAGCAGCTCTCCTACCGAACGGATCCGCCTGTTGCCCAGATGGTCAATATCGTCGTCATTGCCCAGACCGTACTCCAGATGGATATTATAATTGATGGAAGCAATGATGTCTTCCTTGGTAATATGCTTGGGAACCAACTCATGTACATTCTTCTTGATCGCTTCCGCCAGCTTCTCCGGATCCGCACCAAACTCATCCAGAATCTGCTTCAGCACAGGGTAATAAACCCTCTCATGAATCCCGAAATCCTTGGGATTACAATCCACAAAAGCGGTTAATTCCACCATCATGTTGGAAAGGACCTTCACGTTTCTCTCTTCTGTCTGGACATAGACAAAAGGTACCGCCGCATTCTGGATCGTGTCGGCCAGCTCTGCGCTCACCTTGTCTCCCGCAGAAGCCAGGATCTCTCCCGTGGAAGGATCCACCACATCCGCCGCCAGAATCTGATTTCTGATTCTGTTCCTGAACGCCAGCTTCTTATTAAATTTATATCTTCCCACCTTTGCCAGATCATATCTGCGGGGGTCAAAGAACATTGCGTTAATTAAGCTCTCCGCGCTCTCCACGCTTAAGGGCTCTCCGGGACGAATCTTTTTATACAGCTCTAACAGACCCTCCTGATAGTTCTCAGCAGTGTCCTTGGAAAAGCTTGCCTCTATCTTCGGCTCGTCACCGAATACCTCACGGATCTCGTCGTTGGTGCCAATGCCCAGCGCACGCACCAGCACGGTTACGGGAACCTTACGGGTTCTGTCCAC
>CAZAMX010000316.1:0-3545 GCA_964486095.1 uncultured Acetatifactor sp.
GCCGGTAAAAACTGTCCTTCTTAAGTCCGGTCAGCGTCATTGCCTCCTTTGCCGAAATCACGCCGCTTTTCCATCTTTCATAACAGTCCTCCCAGTTATCCGGGTACTCCACCCTCGGTCTTCCCAGATGCTTTCCGTCCGCCTTCGCCACCTCGATGCCCTGGCGTTGCAGTTCATGCCGCTCCGTCCAGTCTTCGTCCGCCACATAAGCAAATACAGCCAGCACAACATCCGTAATGAGCTGCCCTACCAGTTCCTTCGACTGCGTGGTATCCAGAATCGGCATGGAAGTCACTTTAATATCGGCGCCGATCTCCTTTGTAATGTGAAACCACTCCTTGTAAATCTCGCTGTAGTTCCTCCCGAACCGCTTCAGCTCCGTCACCACCAGCAGGTCGCCTTCCCGCAGGATGTTGTCAACCAGGGAGCGGTACACCGGGCGTTCAAACTGTCTCCCGGACTCCTTCTCCACATAGATGTCGCGCTCGTCGATGCCCTCCTCGTCCCGCAGGATATGGATCTGCCGCTCCTGGTTCTGCTCACGGGTACTCACACGGACATACCCAAATTTTTTTGTTGCCATGCCAGACCTCCCTTCCGTAAAATCCATGTCGCAAAAGGTACTCAGCACTCCTGCGACATCGCAAAACCCGAAACGGACTTTTTGCGACAGAAAAACAGGGGCGCATACCTGCCAGAATGACTATCTCCAATGGTATACCTTTTGCGACACATCATTTTATACGCAAAACACTGCCAAACTACAACAAATTTCCTGCCGGCAATTCTCCAGCCGGAAGTTCTCCACTATATCCGAAATTTCTGGATACAGTTTAACAGTGTGGCTGACAGCTCCTGATACAAATCTTCGTCAAACACGTTCTGATCCATCGAGTTCTTGATCAGCAACGGGCGGTACATCCGGAAGATTTCTTCCCTCGCCTCCTTGTCCCCTGCCTTTGCCCTATCAAGCAGCATTTCAAAATTCATCTTTTCTAACCCCCATTCCTTTGCGTAGCTTGCGGATGATATAGTAATAGGCCATTTCCGCCTGCTTTGTCTCCATACCGAACTTCTCCCCAAGCTCCGTAAAAATTTAGCTCTCCAAATACCCGTGCAAACAATATCCTGCGCTCCCTGTCTTTCAAGCGGTTGATACACTTAGCAAGCTGTATGCTGTCCAACTCCGGCATACATTCCTGATTCTCTCCATATCCAAAATAAGCAAAGAGCGACTGTTCTGTCAGATATGTATGATACTGTGCATCAAAATCCACATGGTTCTTTTCCAGCAGATCCATTTGTATATATTCCCTTTCCTTACGTCGGTTCCTTTGTTCCATGTAACTGATACGCTTATTTACCACGGCTGCCATCAGGTATGCCGTAAATCGGTTCTGTACCGAATCTGTTTGTTTTTTCTCCATTTTCTGATTCTCCATTCTGATTATTTTGTTGAAATAGAGAATCAGCAGGCGGCCCCCGCAAAAATATACAGAAATTTCCATATATCACTAAAATTCGACAAACATAAAAAAAAGAATACAAAATGCAAATTCTAAGTCTTTCTGCATTTTGTATTCTATCTTTGCATATATTGATATATGGCTTTATTTTATGTATACAAAAATGGGAAATCCCATTTTTAACTCTGACTGCACTTTCTACTTTGTACTCCTTATCCGTCCCTTATGTTCGCTTTACTGTCAGACAGCAGTTTTCTTTTATCTCGCCTCCTTCTTCCTTTACTTTCTACTCAAAAAAGAGACAAGGGTAGAAAATAAAATTTTATCCTTTGTTCTTCATCTCTTTACATTCTGTATTATCTTCTTGTCTGATTACTATGGTTTCTTCTTATTTCTTTACCGCGTTTTGTCAACTACAAGGTATATGTGTCCCACAGTGTCATAATTGAAAAACCAATCGGTAACTGTGTCAAATACCCCGATATAAATTCTACAGCCTGCTTTTTCTATGTAACATTTGCAACAATTATTTTGAATCTCTCTGGTATCCATAACCAGAAAAAACGGACACACTACAATCCACACTAGTATTGAAATGTAGCACGCGCTCCAAAATGTATGTATCTCTTTTTGTTTACTGTTTTTATGAATTGTAGGTTTTCCATCACCACTTTCCCCAGCAGAATCTATTCGATATCAAGGATTCCGTATACAATTCCTCTTTATAATTCTGCCTGTCAATTTGTAATTTCCAGACTTTGGTTTTTCTCCATTCCATCCTTACTGAGTACCATGTTCGCCATACATTTTGCGACCGGCACACGATCTACGCCCTTGTGCCGCGGCTGTTCCTTTTCTGATATCAGATAATATGTTTCGTCCTTTCCGTCTTTTAGTTCCGGTCCCCGCAACAGAGTGTAGATATGCCGTCTCTACATATTCAGGTTTGGATTTTGTAAGCAATTACTACTCCCTGCCCTTTCATCCCCTCAGAGAAGAATTGTCAAGTGTGTTTGTAAATTTGTAATTTGTGCATCGATTGTTTGTTATCTGCTTTCTCTACATCATAAATATAAATCGAAACCTTTTTTAAAGGACGAACAATATATACAATCGAATAGGAGGAGTTTCTCATAATTTAGAAATTCCTCCCACTCGATTACTAAGTCTGACTCATATTTTCTTAGCATAACGAATTCCAGTTTATCTCACTCGAATTCTCTGTCCTGCATAAATGTATTTCTTTTTTGAGGCTTCCGGATTCAATGCCAGCAGCTGCGGAAGGGATAATCCATTCCTCCGGGCAATCCAGTACAGGCAGTCTCCTCTTCGAACCACATAATATTCTGCATTTGCAGGTGTTGACGCATCTTCCTGATCAGTCAGTACTTTGGTAGTATGGCCTATCACAATCTTCTGTCCGGGATATATCCGGTTAGGGTTCTTGACCTGAGGATTCATGGCAAGGAGTTCTGATAAGTTAAGATGATTCGTTTTCGCGATTTTACTTAATGTATCACCCTTAACCACCATATACTCCACATTTATCATAACCTTTTTCTCCTCGGCAGGTTCGCTCAAAGAACCGCTGTCATTATCCGATGAAGGCGTCGGGGTGGGTGTCGGAGCGGGCGTCGGAGTAGGCGTCGGGGTGGGTGTCGGAGTAACTGAGCTCGCCCTTTCTGCAAAAGCAAAATTGGAAAAGCTCGTAACGGTAAATGTCAGGAAGCCGCCTGACACTGCAGGAATAATCGTTTCATCACTGTTTCCGTCACCATTCTTATCGTGGAGAATCACCAGTTTGGAAGCATCCAATCCGGCAGGAACCGGCATAGTAATTGTCACAGGCATAGTCAAAGCGGTGATTTCAGTAGTAGTAGTCCCTTCCGTTTTATAAAGGCTGATGTTCAATTGAATTGCTTTGTTGTAGCCACTTCCGACTGTAATTCCGTTTCCGCTCTTTTCAGCAATTACCAACTGCACACTACTACCATCAGGAGTATTGAAACCTGCACCAACTACCGTTGAAGTGCTATAATAAAGTTGTAACGGGAGTGGCTAATAAGATATAATAAAAAT
>CAZAMX010000317.1:0-3501 GCA_964486095.1 uncultured Acetatifactor sp.
ATGCCTTTCCGTAACCTGCCAATTCTTGACGGCGAACAGCTTAAGATTTTTGCCGTATGGGCCGCAGGCACAAACAATCCACGAGAAAAACGCTGCACTTGCGTTTTTCAGTGTGAGATATAGAATTTCTTAGACGACGTACTTTGGCGTCTTAGAAATTCTTCTCACACTTCACCTTATCCTCCACGGAAATCTCTCGGCCCAGCTGCACCTCGATCAGCTGCAGCTGCGTCTCCGCATACACCGTATGCTTACAGCCTGCCGGCATGGACACCACGTCTCCCGGCCCCACCTTCCGCTTCTTCCCGTCAAGAATCACGCTGCCCGTTCCCTTCGCCACCGTCCACACTTCGTCCCGATGTTCATGACTGTGATAATGAAGGCTGTTCCCGGGCTTTAACACCACCCTGATGGTCATACTCTCTTCCTGTACGTCCAAAACCGTAAAGCTTCCCCAGGACTTCTCCGCATACATGACCTGTCCGGTCATTTCCTCCACAAAGGGCTTAATATAACTGCTCTGCTCCTTGTCCGAAACCAATATTCCGTCCCCGCTGGCCGCAATCACCATATTTTTACACCCCATGCACAGGATCGGGATGTTCAGCTCATTGACTACATGAGTATTCTCACAGGTTTCATTCAACGTTACCCGCCCCAGAGCCTGCCTCTCCATGGTCTCCGCAAACGTGTTCCACGTCCCGATGTCCTTCCAGGTTCCCCCATAACGCAGCACACAGATACTCTTCGCCTGCTCCGCCACCGCATAGTCAAAACTGATCCGCTCCAGCGTCTCATATTTTTCATACAAGCTCCGGTAATCGGAAAAACCGATGATCTCACGGGCTTTTTCCAGCAGATACCCCAGCTTGCAGGCAAAGACGCCGCCGTTCCAGAGAGCCCCCTGGCGCAGATACTCCCGGGCCGTCTCCAGATCCGGCTTTTCCCGGAAGGTTTTCACACCACTGACAGTGTCCCGGGAGGAAGGAATGATATACCCGTACTTTTCGCTGGGATAGGTTGGCTCAATACCCATTAATACCAGCTCTGCCGCCCCCTTCTCCGCTAACATCCCCATCTCCCCCAGCGCCTGAAAATATCCGGGTTCAACATAAGGATCCACCGGACAAATCACCACGACCTCGTTCTCCGAGGCTCCCCGCTCATCCTTTAAATAACCGGCCGCCAAACAGACTGCCGGGAACGTATCCCGCCGGTCCGGCTCCACACAGATATTCACCTTATCTCCCAGCTGGTTTTTGATGGCGCTGACCTGCTTCTTCCCGGTGGCAATGGTTATTTCCGTCTCACCGGCAACAGCCATGATCTGCCTGTATACCCGCATAATCATGGACTCCGGCTCTCCTGCCTCCCCCGGCAGCATCTTCAAAAACTGCTTGGAACGCACGTCATTGGACAGAGGCCACAGCCGCTTTCCGCTTCCTCCGGACAATATGATAAACTGCATCCTGCTTCCCCCAAATCTTTTTTAGTCTTCCCGTCATGCCGGCGCAAACAATCCGTGAACTCGGTACAGTCTGGAAGAATCTCAAGGTGAACTTGTTCTCCTTGAGATTCTTCTCGGAATGACTTAGATTTTCTTAGGTCAGGTATTTTCTGACCTTAGAAAATCTTCATTCCGTCCGCACCGGATTCTCCAGAAAATCCTTATATGCCAGCCGGATCCCGTCCTCCAACTCCGTGGTATAATGATACCCCAAAGCCTCCAGCTTGCTCACATCCAAAAGCTTTCTGGGCGTGCCGTCCGGCTTTGAGGAATCCCAGCGGATCTCTCCGCTATATCCCACTACCCTTGCCACCAGCTCCGCCAGCTCCCTGATTGTCAGATCCTTGCCCGTGCCCAGATTCACCGTCTCATTCCCGCTGTAGGTATTCATCAGATACACACAGGCCTCCGCCATATCATCCACATACAGAAACTCCCGCAGTACCGAACCCGTTCCCCAGCATACCACCTCCGGCGCTCCGGAAACCTTTGCCTCATGAAATCTCCGGATCATGGCCGGCAGCACATGACTGTGCTGCGGATGATAATTATCATTGGGGCCGTACAGGTTAGTAGGCATGACACTGATAAAATCCGTCCCGTACTGCCGGTTTAAATACTCACAATATTTCAGCCCCGAAATCTTTGCCAGCGCATAAGCTTCGTTGGTCTCTTCCAAAGACGAGGTCAGCAGACTGCTCTCCTTTATGGGCTGGGGCGCCAGCTTAGGATAAATACAGCTGCTGCCTAAAAACATCAGCTTCCTGCACCCGTTCTGCCATGCGGAATGGATCACATTCATCTCCAGGATCATGTTATCATACATGAAATCCGCAAGGGCCTCACTGTTAGCCATGATTCCCCCGACCTTCGCCGCCGCCAGAAACACATAATCCGGCTTCTCCTGCCGGAAAAACGCTTCCACCTCATCCTGCCTGCACAAATTCAGCTCCTTATGGCTCCTTGTGACAATGTTGGTATAACCATGCTTTTCCAGAACACGGCAGATGGCGCTTCCCACCATCCCCCTGTGCCCTGCCACATAAATTTTCCCGTCTTTTTCCATCATAACCTTTATCCTTTTATCCGCCGCTTCCGGCCGCCTTCCTCTCTTTCCTCAAGCCCTTCCCCGCTTCGGGACACCGCTTAACCCTGCAGCCGCCTCTCACGCCTTGCAAGCTCCAGGTCATGCTCCGCCATAATCCGGCAAAGCTCTTCATAGCTGGTCTTCTGCGGATTCCAGCCCAGCACCGTCTTCGCCTTCGTGGGATCCCCCCAAAGATTGATCACATCCGTCGGCCGGTAAAACTCCTTGCTCACTTCCACCAGTACCCGGCCGTCCGCCTTGCTTATGCCTCTTTCCTCCATTCCTTTCCCATGCCATTCCAAGTCAATCCCTGCATAATGGAAAGCCAGAGTGGTAAATTCCCTCACCGTATGCTGCACCCCGGTGGCAATCACAAAATCCTCCGGTTCCTCCGCCTGCAGCATCAGCCACATACACTCCACATAATCCTTGGCATACCCCCAGTCCCGAAGCGCGTCCAGATTGCCTAAAACCAGCTTCTCCTGCAGCCCGCAGGCAATCCGTCCTGCCGCCAGGGTGATCTTACGGGTCACAAAATTTTCTCCCCTGCGCTCGGACTCATGGTTAAACAGAATACCGTTCACCGCAAACATGCCGTAAGCATCCCGGTACTCCTTCACAATCCAATAGCCGTACTGCTTTGCCACCGCGTAAGGACTGTACGGATGAAAAGGCGTCTTTTCATTCTGAGGCACCTCCTCCACCTTCCCGTACAGCTCCGAGGTGGATGCCTGATAAATCCGACAGCTCTCCGTCAGCCCCGTGATCCTCACCGCCTCCAGAATCCGCAGCACTCCCAGCGCATCCACATCCCCGGAATACTCCGGCGCGTCAAAGCTCACATGCACATGACTCTGGGCCGCCAGGTTATAAATCTCATCCGGCCTTACCTCACCCACAATGCGGA
>CAZAMX010000318.1:0-3480 GCA_964486095.1 uncultured Acetatifactor sp.
CCGGTTTAACAGACAAAACGACAAATATCATATTACGCTGATTGCACCGAATGAAAATGAGAGCTGGATCGAGTGCGGAGAACGGCTGCGGATGGAGATGGTAACCGGAAAGGGGCCGGATATTCTGTCCGACTATCTTTTGTGGGATGTATCGCCGTATCTTGAAAACGGTTATCTGGCTGGTCTTGACGGGATAATTGAAGACGAGAGTCAGTATCTGGCGGCAGCCTTTGAAGGGGGACGGTACAACGGGATCTTGTATGGAATGCCTTATGATTTTATGATGCACTTTGCCGCCTATTCGGAGGATTTTGCCAATGGGCGGACAGCGTGGACGCTGACGGAGCTGATGGAGGCGGTAAAAGCGTCGGAGGCGGAGATTCTGCAGTATGGCTGCAGCGGCCTGGATATTGTACTGCAGTACGGGCTGTATGACAATGACAATACGGCTTATATTGACTGGGAAAAGGGGGAGAGCCATCTGACAGAGAAGCCTTTTCTGGAGCTGCTGGAGTTTGCCTATCAATATCAGGATCTCAAAGGCAGCGCCCGTGCAGAAACAGAAAATGAAATGCTGCAATCGGGAAAGGCTGTGGCCGCTTACTCCTATTTTTACGGCGAGAATTCTCTGTATGCACTGGATACGGCTTTTGCGGGCAAGGCGGCGCTCCTGGGCTATCCAAGATCAGAGGGCGCGGGTATTTATGCCCAGAGCCGCTATCTGTATGTAAACAGCGCCAGCAGCTGTATGGAGGGAATTGCAGAATTTTTCCGTTTCTTGCTGTCGGAGAATGAACAGAGCAGAAATTTAGGCGATAAGCCAATGACAGGGTTGGGTATAACATATATTATTTCTTATCTTCCCGTAAACCTGAATTCCTTCCGCCAGCTGACGAAATATTGGCAGGGCGGCGAGTCGGGAGGTATTACGGAGAAACAGGTGGAGCAGGTAAACTTCCTGCTGGAGAACGCAAGGCCGAATAACTGGTACGTTCAGGAGATCAAAAGTATCCTGTCGGAAGAACTGGCACCTTACTTTGCCGGGGACAAGACAGCGGAACAGGCGGCGGAGATTCTAAACAACAGAGTACAGATTTATCTGGATGAAAGAAAGTAGTATGAACACAGTCAATATCCCCAGCGGCGGATGCCTAGCGAAACAGCAGCGGCATGCCGCCGTCCGGGCCGTCGTTTAAATCCTGCAGGCTGTCCTCCAGCTTTTTCTGGGAGGCCAGAGAACCTTCCGTCTGTAGGTCCATGTAAAGAATAAACATATCCTCCAGTGTAATTCCCTTTTCCTGTGCAATTTCCGTCAGGATGGGTTTTAACTTCTCAAGCTGTGCGGAGACGGGAACCTTCTGCGGGTCAATTTCACCCAGCACATTTTCCGCATATGCGTTGATCCGTTGCAAAAGCTTTTTATTTTCCTCCGTCATTTTTCTCATTCCTTTCTATCCAAAGATATGATATAATAACCGCAAAAGAAAAACAAGCGACGCGAAGCGGCATTTGTTTTTCTTTGAATATAGCACAAAAATATTAAAATGTACAGTCTGAAAAGATGGGGAGGAAACTATATGGCTGAAATCAGACCCTTTGCCGCATATCGTCCTGCGAAGGGCTTAGAGAGCAGGATTGCGGCTCTGCCCTATGATGTATATAACCGCAGGGAGGCATGTGAGGCAGTGCGTAAAAACCCGGATTCTTTTCTTGCCATCGACCGGGCGGAAACAGGCTTTGACGACAGTGTGGACACTTATGCACCAGAGGTTTATGAAAGGGCGGCAGAACTTTTACGGCAGCGGATTGCAGAAGGGAGCTTCCGTCAGGATGAAACGCCTTGTTATTATCTTTACGAACAGGTGATGAACGGCAGGAGTCAGACGGGAATTGTGGCCTGCGCCGCCATAGACGATTATCTGGACAATACGATTAAGAAGCATGAAAACACCAGAGCAGACAAGGAGCAGGACCGCATCCGGCATGTGGATGTCTGCAATATGCAGACAGGCCCTATTTTCCTGACCTATCGAAAAAACGAAGTATTGGAGGGAATCATCAAAGAGGTTAAGGAAAGGCCGGCAGAATGCGATTTCGTGTCGGAGGACGGCATTACCCACCGTGTCTGGGTCATTGAGGATGAGGAAAGTATCGAGGTCATTTATCATGAATTTGCCAGGGTTCCGGCCATCTATATTGCAGACGGACATCACCGCTGCGCTTCTGCGGTAAAGGTGGGCTTAAAGCGCAGGGAAGAGCATCCTGAGTATACCGGTGAAGAGGAATTCAATTTCTTTCTGGCGGTACTGTTTCAGGCACAAGAGCTTCGAATTATGGATTATAATCGGGTAGTAAAGGACTTAAACGGACTGGATGCAGAGAGCTTTTTACGGCAGGTGTCGGAGAATTTTCTGGTGACAAGACTGGGGAAAGAGCCCTGTGCGCCAAAGGAGAAGGGGACCTTTGGCATGTACCTTGAGGACTGTTGGTATCAGCTTAAGGCAAAGGAAGAGATTCGTTCGGCGGATGCCGTAAAGGGGCTGGATGTATCCTTACTGCAGGATTACCTCTTAGGACCGGTGCTGGGCATTCAGGATCCAAAGACGGATCAGCGGATTGATTTCGTGGGAGGCATCAGGGGGCTGGAAGAGATGGAGCGGAGAGTGCATACCGATATGACGGTGGCCTTTTCCCTGTATCCCACCTCTATCGAAGAGCTGGCGGATGTGGCGGATGCAGGAAAGCTGATGCCGCCCAAGTCCACCTGGTTTGAACCCAAGCTTCGCAGCGGGCTGTTTCTGCATGCTATCTAAAGAAAGGGGCGCATACCGCTGCGCATCTTTGACGTATAGGGGTATGTGGATTATGTGTCTGATAAAAATGTGAATTACAGGAAGGGTAAGAATGAATAAAAAATTATATAACCTGATGAACTGGCCCAAAATTGAAGAAATTATCTATTCCGAATGTGATGATCCCCATGCTATATTGGGGCCCCACGGCGCGGGAAACCAGACGGTGGTACAGGCTTATTTCCCAGAAGCGGTGGAGGTGGTCCTTGCCTTCAATGAAAGCAGAGAGATCTTTCAGATGGAGCTGGCGGACGATGACGGATATTTTGCGGTGCTGCTGCCTGTGCCGGAAAAGGAAGTGCCGGCCTATCACTATAAGGTCAGGCGTAAGGACGGCGCTGTTTTATTTGCCGGCGAGCCTTACCGTTATGCGCCGCTGATCAGTCACGAGGATACAGAGCGCTTCAAAAACGGTATCCACTATACGATTTACGAAAAGCTGGGGGCGCATCCTGTCACCCTGGACGGGGTTAAGGGAACGTATTTTGCGGTCTGGGCGCCGTCCGCCCTGCGCGTCAGTGTGGTGGGGGATTTTAACCATTGGGACGGACGTTTTCATCAGATGACAAGGAATCCTGAGGGCGGCATTTTTGAAATTTTTATCCCGGATGTGAAGCCGGGGGAATGT
>CAZAMX010000319.1:0-2892 GCA_964486095.1 uncultured Acetatifactor sp.
CAAAACCGGTAAAAAATTCATATTTTTAATAGATGAGCCGGACTGTATTATGCGGGAATGTCAGTAATCGGAAGAATTCCAAAAGCAATATCTTGATTTTCTGAGGAATCTCTTAAAGGATCAGCCTTATGTTGCTCTTGCTTATATGACAGGTATCCTGCCGGTAAAAAAGTACGGACAGCACTCTGCACTGAATATGTTCTGGGAATTCTCGATGATAGACCAGAATTTCTTTGAGGAATATACCGGCTTTACAGATGACGAGGTGAAAACGCTGTGCGGACAGTATGACATGAATTTTTCGGAAGCCGGCAACTGGTATGACGGGTATCGGTTTATCAGGTTTCGGCATGTCTATAACCCGAAATCCGTAGTGGAAGCCATGCACCGCCGTCGTTTTTCCAATTATTGGACTTCAACAGAAACCTATGATGCTCTGAAAATTTATATGGATATGGATTTTGACGGGCTGCGTGCAGATATTATCCGAATGCTGGGTGGAGATTCCGTGAAGGTAAATACCGCCAGCTTTCAAAACGACATGCGTAATTTCAAGACAAAAGATGATGTGCTGACGCTGCTGATCCATTTGGGGTATCTGGGTTATGATGCGGAGACCAGAGAGGCATTTATTCCTAACAGAGAGATCATTGAAGAATTTGAAAATGCTATGAGCGTGGGCGGCTGGCCGGAAATCATGCGCATATTAAAAGCCTCGGAAAAGCTGCTGGATGATACGCTTCGCTGTGATGAAAAGCAGGTTGCAGAAGGATTGGACAGAGCCCATACGGAAGCTGCCTCCATTTTGACTTACAATGATGAAAACTCCTTAAGCTGTGCAATTGGCTTAGCGTATTACAGCGCGAGAAAGGATTACAGACTGATTCGGGAGCTGCCGGCGGGACACGGCTTTGCGGATATTGTTTTTCTGCCCCTGCCTGCATCCGGAAAACCTGCACTTATCATTGAACTAAAATACGATAAATCCGTCAATACAGCCATAAATCAGATTAAGGACAGAAACTACAGCCGGGCGCTGGAAGGATATTCCGGAGAAGTCTTATTAGTCGGGGTTAATTATGATAAGGAAAGCAAAAATAAACCACACAGCTGTATCATTGAAAAGCTGATATATAAATCATTATAGAAAAGGAGAAGAAATTATTATGTCTTCCATTGCAATCGTCACTGACAGTAACAGCGGTATTACACAGGCGGCTTCTAAAGAACTGGGCGTCTTTGTTCTGCCTATGCCTTTCATGATTAACGAAAAAACCTATTATGAGGATATTGATCTGACCCAGGAACAGTTTTATGAAAAGCTGGCGGCCGGCGCAGACATCTGTACCAGCCAGCCTTCCCCTGAGTCTGTGATGAAGCTATGGGACGAACTTTTAAAGGACTATGACGAGATTGTGCATATTCCCATGAGCAGCGGGCTTTCCGGTTCCTGCCAGAGCGCCATGATGCTAGCGGAGGACTATGAAGAACGGGTTCAGGTGGTAAACAATCAGCGGATCTCCGTGACGCAGCGTCAATCCTGCCTGGATGCAAAGCTTCTGGCCGCAAAGGGGATGAATGCGGCGAAAATTAAGGAAGCTCTGGAGACAGACCGCTTTAACAGCAGTATCTATATCATGCTGGATACGCTTTATTATCTGAAAAAAGGCGGCAGAATCACTCCGGCTGCCGCAGCCATCGGCACTATGTTAAAGCTGAAGCCGGTTCTGCAGATTCAGGGAGAAAAGCTGGATGCCTTTTCAAAGGCCAGAACCGTAAGCCAGGGTAAAAATACCATGATAAACGCTGTCCGAAATGATATGGAAAACCGTTTCGGCGGCGCACCCGATCCCGAAAAGCACTGGATTTCCATGGCATATACCTATAACCGGGAGGCTGGAGAAGCATTTCGAGATGAAGTACGGGAAGCGTTCCCGGGCTTTGAAATCCACATGGATCCTTTATCCTTAAGCGTTGCCTGCCATATCGGCCCCGGGGCCCTGGCTGTAACCTGCTCCAAAAAGCTAGGGTAGGCATATCTTGTAGTTTCCCTTTTACAAAGCACAAAATCTATGATATAATAGGTATAAAGGAAAAACAAGCGCAAAATAAGGAGAATTTTTCCGATGGCAAAGACAGGAAATTACGATGCTTCCAGCATCACCGTATTGGAAGGGCTGGAGGCGGTAAGAAAACGCCCGGGTATGTATATCGGCAGCGTTTCCACAAAGGGTCTGAACCACTTGATCTATGAGATTGTTGACAATTCCGTGGACGAGCATCTGGCGGGATTCTGCGATACCATTACGGTAACGCTGGAAGCGGACGGTTCGGCCACGGTGGCGGATAACGGCAGGGGAATCCCTGTAGGCATGCACGAAAAGGGGATCAGCGCGGAGCGGCTGGTATTTACTACATTACATGCCGGAGGCAAATTTGATAACTCGGCTTATAAGACCAGCGGCGGCCTGCATGGCGTGGGATCCTCGGTGGTCAATGCGTTGTCTACAAGGTTGACCGTAACGGTCAAGACAGGCGGCTGTGTTTACGAAGACAAGTATGAGAGAGGCAACCCGGTGACCGAACTGGTCAACGGGCTTTTGCCTGTGAAAGGAAAAACCAGGGAATCGGGAACCACCATTAATTTTCTTCCCGACGATACGATTTTTGATAAAACTCGTTTTAAAGAGGATGAAGTAAAAAGCCGGCTTCATGAAACGGCATATTTGAATCCCCATCTGACCATTGCCTTTCATGATCTTCGGGGACAGGAGCCTGAGCATATCACTTTTCATGAACCGGAAGGCATCACCGGTTTTATCAAGGATATGAATAAAAATCAGGAGGCTGTTCACGACGTTATCTATTTTCAGGGTGAGAGCGAGGGCATTT
>CAZAMX010000319.1:2902-3476 GCA_964486095.1 uncultured Acetatifactor sp.
AACTATGCCCGCGAACTGGGTATTTTGAAGGAAAAAGATGTAAACTTTACCGGTGCGGACGTACGCAACGGCATGACGGCCGTAATCTCCATTAAGCATCCGGACCCCAGATTTGAAGGCCAGACCAAAACGAAGCTGGACAATCAGGATGCGGCAAAGGTAGTCAGCAAGATCACGGGAGATGAGATCACACGTTTTTTTGACAGAAATCTGGAAACCCTAAAAAGCATTATTTCCTGTGCGGAAAAAGCGGCAAAGATCCGTAAGACGGAAGAACGTGCCAAGACCAATATGCTGACGAAGCAGAAGTTTTCCTTTGATTCCAACGGTAAACTGGCCAACTGTGAATCCAGAGACGCCTCAAAATGCGAAATCTTCATCGTGGAGGGAGATTCTGCGGGGGGCAGCGCAAAAATGGCCCGAAACAGGATGTATCAGGCAATTCTTCCTATCCGCGGCAAGATATTGAATGTGGAGAAGGCCAGCATTGACAAGGTTTTGGGCAACGCCGAGATCAAAACCATGATAAACGCCTTTGGCTGCGGATTTTCGGAAGGCTACGGAACCGACTTTG
>CAZAMX010000320.1:0-3472 GCA_964486095.1 uncultured Acetatifactor sp.
TCCCACCCAGAATGCAAAGAGCGTGATCCTTCAGAAGATCAGTGAGGAAGAGAGAAGCGCCATCTATAATCAGTATTATGAGAGAGGAAAGGATGTGGTCACCGGCGTAGTTCAGCGTTATATAGGAAGAAATATCAGCATTAACCTGGGTAAGGCCGACGCTATGCTGACGGAAAGCGAGATGGTAAAGGGGGAGGTGTTCAGACCCACCGAGCGGATTAAGGTTTATATCCTGGAGGTGAAGAATACGCCCAAGGGGCCCCGTATCAATGTGAGCCGTACTCATCCGGAGCTGGTGAAGAGGCTGTTTGAGTCCGAGGTCACAGAGATCAAGGACGGAACGGTTGAGATCAGAAGCATTGCCCGCGAGGCAGGCAGCCGCACAAAGATCGCCGTGTGGAGCAACAACCCCAATGTGGATGCGGTGGGAGCCTGTGTAGGTATGAACGGAGCCAGGGTGAATGCCATCGTAGAAGAGCTGCGGGGAGAAAAGATCGACATCGTAAACTGGGATGAGAACCCCGGATTGCTGATCCAGAATGCGCTGTCGCCGGCGAAGATTGTGGCGGTGTTTGCGGATCCTGACGAAAAGACGGCAAAGGTAGTGGTTCCGGATTATCAGCTGTCCCTTGCCATCGGTAAGGAAGGGCAGAACGCAAGGCTTGCGGCAAGGCTTACCGGATACAAGATAGACATCAAGTCAGAAACCCAGGCCAAGGATGCTCCCGGCTTCCGTTATGAGGATTATCTGGATGAGGAAGAATACGGGGACGAGGAATATTCCGAAGATGAGAGCTACTCCGGGGACGGGGAGTATCCTGCGGATGACGGGTATCAGGAGGATAACGGATATCCGGAAAATGATGAATACCCGGAGGGCGGCGAGTATCCGGAGGAAGGCGCGGAAGGCGGGGATGCGGAGGCAGATGAGCCCGACGAATACACCGAGTCCGACGAAGGGTAAAAGATAAATGGCGAAAAAGATACCCCTGCGGCAGTGTGTGGGCTGCGGTGAAATGAAGGGAAAACGGGACATGATAAGGGTCCTGAAGACGGCAGAGGATCAGATCTGTCTGGACACGACAGGAAAGAAGAACGGAAGAGGCGCATATATATGCAGGAGCAGGGAATGTCTGCAGAAGGCCCGGAAGAATAAGGGGCTGGAGCGGTCTTTCAAAATGAGTATTCCGAATGAAGTGTATGATACTCTGGAGGAGGAATGGAATCATCTTGAGGCAGAATAAGATTTTTTCGCTTCTGGGAATTGCCATGAGGGGGCACAACCTGGTCAGCGGGGAGGTGCAGACTTTAGAGGCAGTCAAAAAAGGCTCAGCCAGGCTGGTGATCATAGCGGAGGATGCGTCCCACAATACAGTCAAGCTGTTTACCGACAAATGTGGGTACTATCAGGTCCCGGTTTTATGCTTCGGAACGAAGGAAAGTCTGGGACATGCGATCGGCAGGGACCTGCGGTCTTCTGTGGGCGTATGCGATGCAGGCCTGGCAGATGCGATGATCGGTCTGATAAAGGAGCAACAGAAAGAATGGAAGGGCACCGTTGAGGGTGAAGATGGAGGAAAGCATGGCGAAGATTAGGATACATGAGCTCGCTAAGGAATTGGATAAACAAAGCAAGGAAATACAGAGCTTTTTGCAGGGGCAGGGGATTGAGGCGAAGTCCGCAAGCAGCTCTGTGGATGAGAATGTGGCGGAATCCGTGAGAAAGGCTTTCGGAAAGGGCGCAGCAAGGCCTGCCGTGTCCCCGGAAAAGCCGGCAGAGGAAGAAAAGCTGCCGCAGAGGGAGGCTGTCGGGGAAGAGAAGCCACAAAGGGAGGAAAAAACGAAAAAGGAAGAGAAGCCCCGGCGGGACGAGAATTCTTCAAAGGAGGAAAGGTCTGGGAAGGCGGCTTCTGAGACTCCCAAAAAGAAAAAAACAATTATATTTGTGAATAATTCGCAGAATTCCAAGATGTCAGGGCAGCGATACAGCCAGGGCGGGAGCGGAAATAGCGGAAGGCCTCAGGAGAGCCAGAGGAAGCCACAGGGTGGAAACAGTTTTCAGAATAACGGTCGTGGAGACCGCAGAAAACAGAATGCAGCTCCTGTTCATACGCCGATTAAGCCGCTGACGCCTCCTTCGCCTACCCCGAGCGTACAGATGGTGCCCCCTAAGCCGCAGCAGAAAGCAAAGCCGGAGGAAAAGCCCGTAAAGCCTGCAGTACAGACGGAGATCGTGCAGGTGCAGGCGAAGGACAACCGGCCTGAAAGAAGCGAAAGGCGTCAGGAGGACAGACCTGCCGCAAGAGAGAATCGTGGTCAGGACAATCGTTATCAGGACAATCGTGGTCAGGACAATCGGAGTCAGGAGAACCGCGGCCAGGAGAATCGGAGTCAGGACAACCGGAACCAGGAGAATCGCAGCCAGGAGAACCGTGGTCAGGACAACCGGAGCCAGGGCAATCGAAATCAGGAGAATCGCTATCAGGGCAATCGGGACAACAGATCTCAGGGCGGTTTCCGCGGCGATCGGCCGGATCGCGGACAGTTCCAGTCCAGAGGGGGAAGCAGCAATGGCGGTCCGAAGGGAGACAAAAACAGCGGTTATGGCAGAACTGGCAGGCCGGGCGGTGAAAACGGCCAGGGTGATCGCAGGGGGCCTGGCTTTGGCCAGGGCGGCGGCCGCGGCTTTAACGGTGCTGCGCGGGATAACAGAGGCGGCGCAGGATCGGGAGCCGGATCCAGAGACAGAGGCCAGAATAAGGGCTTTGCTGGAGATGCACCGGCAAAGGATATGGAAAAGAGGCGCGATGATGAAAAGAGGCGCGCAAGTAACATTGAAAAGGATAAGAGATCCAAGAAGGATCATATCTACGAGGAAGAAGAGGCGCTGAAGAACAGACCGGGCCGCTTTATCAAGCCTGAAAAGAAGAAGGAAGAGACGGCTGAGGAAGTAATCAAGGTGATCACTCTTCCCGAGACGATCACCATCAAGGAGCTGGCGGAGAAGATGAAGCTTCAGCCGGCAGCCATCGTTAAGAAGCTGTTCCTGGAGGGCAAGGTGGTGACGGTGAACCAGGAGGTCTCTTACGAGGACGCGGAGAATATTGCCATGGAGTATGATATTCTCTGCGAAAAAGAGGTCAAAGTGGACGTCATTGAAGAGCTCTTAAAGGAAGATGACGAGGAAGAAGAGAACCTGGTGGAAAGGCCGCCCGTAGTTTGTGTTATGGGTCACGTGGACCATGGTAAGACCTCACTGCTGGATGCCATTCGTCAGACAAATGTGATTGATAAGGAGGCCGGCGGTATTACACAGCACATTGGTGCCTATACTGTAGATGTAAAGGGAAGGAGGATTATCTTCCTGGATACGCCCGGACACGAGGCGTTTAGCGCCATGAGTATGCGCGGCTCTAATTCCACAGATATATCGATTCTGGTGGTGGCTGCGGACGAAGGCGTAATGCCTCAG
>CAZAMX010000321.1:0-3447 GCA_964486095.1 uncultured Acetatifactor sp.
AAAGGTTTCAGATTATACCGCTGGAGCTTTTTGTGGGAGACTACCGTATTTCGGATGATGAAAGCTTTGATCAGCAGGATTTTTTGCAGAAGGTGGCGGAATCGAAAGAATGTCCCAGATCCGCCTGCCCGTCGCCGGAGCGATACATGGATGCTTATCTGGCGGAGGCGGACAGGATTTATGTGGTCACGCTTTCCGCCAAACTCAGCGGAAGCTATAACAGCGCCGTCCTGGCGGCTGATCTTTACCGGGAAGAGCATGGAGAAAAGAAGATACATGTGTTTGATTCCGAGTCAGCAAGCGGCGGGGAGACCCAGCTTGTGCTGAAGCTGATGGAGCTGGAGAAGGAAGGGCTTTCCTTTGAGGAAATTGTGGAGAAGGTGGAGCGGTTCCGAAACAGCGTTCTCACCTATTTTGTACTGGATAATCTGGAAACTTTGCGGAAAAACGGACGGCTGTCATCGGTGAAGGCGCTGGTGGCCTCCACGTTGAATATTAAGCCTATTATGGCGGGATTTCGCGGACAGATCGTGCAGAAGTCCCAGTGCATTGGCATGAAGAAGGCATTGGCCCGGCTGGGAGAGCTTTTGACGGAGGAACTGAAGGGAGCAAAGGACCGCTGCCTGATCATCAGTCATTGTAACGCGCCTGACAGGGCGGAGCTGGTGAAAAAGCTGATCCTGGCAAAGAACAGATTTAAGCAGGTTGTGATTCTGAATACCAGGGGCGTCAGCAGCATGTATGCCAATGCGGGGGGAATCATTGTGACGGCATAGGAAAAAGCCTGCGGTAGGCAGAAGGTGTGGTTCCGGCTACCTTTAAAAACGCGTGATTGAAATAACTGATATTGTTAAACCCGCAGAGGGAGGCAATCTCGGTTATTTTTTTGTCCGTCCGTGTCAGCAGCTCGCAGCTTTTTACAATGCGGAGCCGGTTCAGGTATGCAAAGGGGGTGTAACCGGTACAGCTTTTAAAGCTGTGGCAGAAATAGCTTTCGCTGAATCCGGCCCCTTTTGACAGCTCTGCCAGAGTCACAGGCTCCGCAAAATGCTGCTGCAGGTAGTTCAGGCTTTGCTGAATCTCTTTGTGGGGAGAGCTGTCGGAAGCTACTCTATTTAGCTTGGAAAAGCAAAGATTATACAGCTCCTGCCAGCATAAGAGCAGGATGCCTGTGAGGGACAGCTCATATTGTTCCAGCTTAGGCTTCTGTAAGGAGAAGACAGCAGGCAGCAGCGTCAGAAGCCGGGCATTCTCCGGCCGGTCAAAAGTGACGGGGTAAACGCAGTCGCTCCGCCTTAGCTGCAGGGGCGCAAAATAAGCCTGACAGTAGGGAGGAAGATTTTGTTCCAGCAGGTTTATGTCAAATACTACCGCCCGGTAGGAGCAGCGGTCGGAGAGATCTGTTTGATTCAAGGCGCTGTGGATCTGACCCGGGGGAACAAATATGCCTTCTCCGGCCTGTAGGGAAAAGGAGCGGCTTTCCACCTGAAAATCTACCATACCCTGCTCCAGGTAAAAGAGCTCCGCTTCGGGATGGCAGTGAAGATAGAGCGCGCTTGCCGACCCCTGTTCCACCACGGTGTGGTAGAGGGAGAAAGGCCGAGAGGCGGTGCGGTGTACAATAGTTTCCAAAGGCATGGAATTTTTCATGGTTATATTATTCGTCATTTAACAGATTCCTTGAAAGCGGTCTTGTCAGTTTTTTGAAAGCATGGGCATATCTGTAATCATCATAATGGGAAAAGCAAAATAGTGCAAGTATCTCCCACAATAATGCAAGAATTTCTAAAGAAAAAGCAATATAATATGTATCAAGTGGTAGAAAACTTACAGGAAACTTATAGGAAACGAAAGGAATGAGATTATGGGGATTATTACACTGGAGAAGGAAAGGATTATTTTTCAGCGGCGGGATGAATTGACCGTAGTGGAGGCTTACGGAAAGGATTGTATCAGGTGCCGCTCCACAAAGAACGGAAAATTGTCGGAGGAAAGCTGGACGCTGCTGCCTCCTGAGGAAACGTCGGAGGCTATAATCAGCGGGGACAGTCAGTGCGCTGTCCTGACCAACGGTATGATGTCCGTGAAGGTAGAAGCAGGCAATCCCTGGTATGGAGGTGTGCTGACCTGGTACAGGGAAGGAAAGCAAATTCTGCATACGAAATTTGAAGGAGACTATACCGGTCGAAACGTACATACGGAGGGTGACCATTATCAGATTAAGGTGATCTTTGACGCTAATCCCGGGGAACATTTTTACGGGCTGGGGCAGGAGCAGGAGGATATTTTTGACCGCAAGGGAAGCACCTGCAATCTGCAGCATTATAACACCAAGTCAGCGGTTCCCGTACTGTATTCCTCTCTGGGCTACGGCTTTTTCTGGAATAATCCGGCTCCCGGGCGCTGTGAGACAACGAAGAACCATACCATGTGGGTAGCCGACAGTGCTTATCAGGCGGACTATCTGGTTTATGGAGGGAAGACGCCGGCAGAGGTGCTGAAAAAGTACTGCGATCTTACGGGATATGCTCCGGCCTTTCCCCAGTGGGCAGCAGGCTTCTGGCAGAGTAAGCTGCGTTATGAGAGTCAGGATGAGGTATTGGAAGTCGCCAGAGAGTATAAAAAGCGGGGAGTTCCTCTGGCAGCCATTGTCATCGACTACTTTCACTGGACGGAGCAGGGAGAATGGAAATTCGATCCGAAGTACTGGCCGGACCCGGCGGCTATGTGCAGGGAGCTAAAGGAAATGGGAGTTCAGCCGGTGGTTTCCATTTGGCCTACCATCAACCCGGCCAGTGAGAATTACCGGGCAATGGATGACGCAAATTTATTAGTACGGACGGAAAACGGTCAGTACGGGACATTTGACTTCTACGGTCAACAAACCTTTATTGACGCGACGAATCCTGCAACCGGGCCTTTTGTGTGGGATAAGGTAAAGAAAAATTATTATGATCAGGGAATTCACAATTTTTGGCTGGATGAGGCGGAGCCGGAGGTGCATCCTCAGCAATATTCCAACTTGAAGCTGTACGCGGGAAACGGCGCCCAGACGGCTATGCTCTATCCCTATTATTACAGCAAAATGTTTTATGAAGGGCTGCGGCAGGCCGGGGAGGACGAGATTATTTTGCTGACTCGGGCAGCTTATCCCGGCAGCCAGAAATTCGGTTCTCTGGTCTGGAACTGGGACATCGGTTCTACCTTCGAGGCACTGCGTATGAGTGTGAAAACGGGTCTTTCCATGGCCATGTGCGGGATTCCCTGGTGGAACAGCGACATAGGCGGCTTTCATTCCGGAGACATTCAGAGCGAGTATTTTCAGGAGTTGATTGTCCGCTGGGCCCAGTTCGGCCTGTTCTGTCCCGTTATGCGGCTTCACCGGTCCAGACTGCGGACGCCGGGGCAGCCGGAACGGCATCCCGGGGTGAAGGAGAGAAGCGGCGG
>CAZAMX010000322.1:0-3436 GCA_964486095.1 uncultured Acetatifactor sp.
CTTCTCCCCTTCCTTCTCATAGACATAATTGCATACCAGCATGTCCAGAACCTGAGGACCGCCGGCAAACTCTCTTAAGGTATCCAGCACCTTTGTATATGCTTCCCGTTTTACCCAGTCATCACTGTCCACCACCTTAAAATAAAGCCCGGTGGCATAGTCGATTCCCGTGTTGACTGCGGAGCCATGGCCCCCGTTTGCTTTGTGTACCGCCTTGACAATGGTGGGATATTTCGCCGCATACTCATCCGCGATCTCTGCCGTTCGATCCCTGGTGGAACCGTCGTCAACGATGATAATTTCCACATCATCACCCCCCGTCAAAAGGGACTCGATACATTTTCTCATATAACCTTCCGAATTGTAGCAGGGAATCGCTATTGACAGTAACTTCATTCTTTTATTCCTCCTTACTGCTGTACCGCTCTTTTCCCAGGCGTATCTGCAGATACCGGGTATAAGCGGAAAGTGCGGACGGCATGGGATACCTCTGCTCTGTCTCCCGGGGCTCCACAAAAAGCCAGTTTTTGCTGTCTTCTCCGGGACTTTTATGCTCCAGCTCGTCCACTCGGACCAGGTAGCCCTTCATATGCCATTCCTTATGGGTAAAAATATGTTTTGCATCCTCCAGGGGCTGAACGCGCAGCACCCGGATTCCGTTCTCCGCCAGATAAGCCGTTATTTCCTCCACTGTCCGGCAGCCCTCCAGCATGGGAAACTCATACATCCCTGCCAAAAGTCCCCCGGCCGGGCGCTTGCGGATGGCCGTTCTGTTCTCATCCCGGATGACCAGCACAGTCTTTTCCTCGATCCTCCGGGGCTTTTTGGCCTCCTTTTGGGGGAATTCCGTCTCCGTGCCGTCCATGTGAGCCATGCAGAGCCGGTTCAGCGGACAACGGCCGCAAAGCGGGGCGCCGTTGGGAATACAGACGCAGGCACCGATCTCCATCATGGCCTGGTTAAAATCCCCGGGACGATCCTCCGGCATGGCTTCGGCCAGTTCCTTTTCCACCGCCGCCTTCACCTTTCCGTCCGTGATCAGCCGCCCGTCCTTTCTGACCCGGGCAAGCACCCGGAGAACATTACCGTCCACCGCAGGTACCCGCCTGCCATAAGCTATGGAAGCAATGGCTCCCGCCGTATAGCTGCCGATTCCTGTCAGCTTCAGAAGCTCTTCATACTGATCCGGCATTTCGCCGCCGTATTCCTCCATAAGCTGGATTGCCGCCTTCTGAAGATTTTTCACCCGGTTATAATATCCCAGCCCCTCCCAGAGCTTCAGCAGCTGCTCTTCCTCAGCCTCCGCCAGTGCTCTGACATCAGGCAGGACAGACATAAATCGTTCAAAATAAGGCTTGACTGCCTCCACTCTGGTCTGCTGCAGCATAATTTCCGATACCCACACCCGGTAAGGCGTGGGCGCTTCCCGCCAGGGAAGAATCCGCTTATTTCTATCATACCATTCCAGCAGCGGTTTGGGAATGGCTGCAAGCCTTAAGTTTTCCTTAAGCGGCACCGGCAGATTCACCGTCATGCCGTCCGGCTCCACCCGGCAGTCGTATGCAAAAACCTCTACTCCCGCCCGGACCGCCCGGCACAGTGCTTCTTCAAACTCCGGATGAATATCCCCTGCCGGCTCAAAACGATCCACGTTCTCCATCTGGATAACAAACATGACAATGGCCCGGTAACCTGCATTCTTCGCCAAAACCAGCTCTTCCAGGTGCTTTACTGCCCGCTCCGAAGGCGCATCGGGAAACCGAACAATTCCCTCATTCTCCAGTGTAACCCCTTTTACCTCCATAAATACTTTTTCCGTTTCCGTCTCCAGATAAAAGTCAAACCGGGATTTTCCATAAACGGTCTCCGGCCGCAGCAGCTTTAGATCCGGAAAGCATCCTCTTAAGCGCAGCCATTCCTCCACCGCCTTATTGGGCGCCTGGGAATCTATATTGATCAGGCGGTTTCCCTTTTTCACTGCAACCAGATCATAAGCCGTGGAACGGGCGGGGCTGCCGCTTTTCACAAGATACACAATTACACCGGGCTGCAGAAGCTCTCTGCAGCGTCCGGTGTTTTTCACATGAACCTTTTCCGTTTTTCCGTTCAGCTCCACATAGGCAATAAAGCGGTTGGGTCGATTGATAAACCGCGCCTCTGTTATATTATTATATTTCATGCTTCTTCCCACAAATCCCATGAATGTCCATGACTGCAGAAATATATGAACAGCTTCAATTGGACATACTTTCTTCCCGAAAAGCAGCCGTGTTATGCGGCCTGTAGCGATACATCACACTTTTTCGGCGATAGGGCACCCGTGCCGCCGGAACTGCCTGGGCCGCGTTCTTGGCATGCACCCACTGATCGTCAAAAAAGATCTGCGCCCCGAAGGCTCTTAAAAATTCCTTTTTTTCCAGGCCGCCCAGGAAAAAGGCCTCATCCACACGAACATTCCAGGCCCGCATGGTGCGAATAACCCTCTCATGGGCAGGAGCGCTACGGGAGGTGACAAGAGCGGTCCTGATGGGACAGTTCTCGGTGCCCAGCTCACGCTGCAGATCTGAAAGCTTTTTCAGGAAATTGGCAAAGGGACCTTCCGCCAAGGGCTCGCCGGCATGCTCTCTCTCATTCTCTTCAAAAGCGTTCAGACCCTTCTCCTGGAAGATTACCTCGGACTCATCCGTAAACAGCACTGCATCCCCGTCAAAGGCAATCCGTATCTGTCCGGCTCTGCAGGCCGGAGCGGCAGGCAGGGGAATAATCTTAAAATCCCGCCTTCCACACCTGCTTTCCCCTGCGGCCTCAGCCGCTTTTTCCGCTGCGGCATTTCTTTCCGCCATATTTTCCCATCCCTGCACTCCCTCCGTACAGATAATCCCCGCAGCAATCCCGCTGTCCACCGCGCTCTGCACATCCGCTTCACAGGCGGACAAAAACAGATCCGTGCCAAAGGCCGCCAGATAAGGCGCAAGAGACGCCCCGCTGACCAGGACCGAGCGGGTGATGGGCAATCCGTAGTGGGCAATGGAATTAAATACCCGCAGAGAAGTGTCCGGACTGTTGTGAGACATGATAATGACCTCGATCAGGTTTCCTTCCGCTACGTATTCATTCAGCTCCAGCAGAGACCTGATCAGGCCGAAGCCGGGCCCCGGACTCAAAATCTCCTGCTCATGCTCCACCTGATAGCGACAGTAAGCCTCCAGCCCCTGCCTTTCAAATATCTCGTTCTCAGCAGTCAGGTCAAACAATGCCCTGGAGGACACACCCACCACCATTTTCCTGTTCATACCGCATCCCATAAGCCGCTCCCTTCTGCTGACATCTTAAACGCAGTCAGCCTGTGTCCGCATTTTAAAGGGAGCCTGCCCGGCTTATCTGATACGGTTGCTCTCGTACCTTTGCTGCGTCAGCAGGCATTTTTTAAGCTCTT
>CAZAMX010000323.1:0-3433 GCA_964486095.1 uncultured Acetatifactor sp.
ACGGAGTTAGTTGTCAGGTTACAATTATTAGATATTAAGATGACGAGGGAAACCTTGGTAAAAATTGAGCGGGGTGTACAACATATTCAGTTAGAACAGCTGAAAGGGATAAAGAAGGTATTGGATGTATCTTATGAAGACCTTTTAGATTAATGACGATAAGGAGACATATATGGTATTTGATCCAGGAATTAATATTGGTGCAGAACTAACAAATGAAGAAATGAGAACACTATTTAAATGTGGAAATATGGGTGGAATGCGACGTTCTAAGCAAACGGGTACGTTAGTAATTATTTCCGATGAAACAAAAGGCTTATATCGTGACGTATGGAAGAATGGCGTTCTGCACTATACCGGAATGGGGAAAATAGGGGATCAAGTTCTAGAGGGAAATCAAAATGGAACATTATTTTATTCAGATGCAAATGGTGTAGAGGTTCACTTGTTTGAAGTCTTGAAAAAGGCGGTATATACATATCGTGGCGTTGTTAAGCTGGTGGATGAACCATATAAAGACAGGCAACCGGATGATTATGGAAATATGAGAGATGTATGGATGTTTCCCGTTATGCCAATATCTGAAAGCGCACAGAGTGTTTCTCATGAATTGACAGAGGAAGAAATTGCTAGACTTTCGGATAAAGAATTGGCAAGATATACTGCAGTGAAAAATGTGAATCGTGAACCAAAAACTACAGAAGCTGTGGTCTATTATCGTGATCCTTATTTAAAGCAGATGGTTAAGCGAATCGCAGAAGGAAAGTGTCAATACTGTGGAGAAAGTGCACCATTTGTGGACAAGCAAGGAGAACCCTATCTAGAAGCTCACCATGTAATAAGATTAGCAGATGGTGGCAAAGACACAATAGATAATGTGGTGGCGATTTGTCCTAATTGTCATCGTAAGGTGCATGTTTTGGATGATGAAGCCGATACAGTTATCTTAGAAGGCATTGCAAGTCAGAACAAGAGACTTCTTGAAAGACTTCTCAGCTATAGTAGACTTATTTGATAGAAAGTATAAGGAATAGTATGGAACACAAAAAGGTAGTGAGGGTGGTTGCGGCTGTCATTCGAGATGATGATAAAATATTGGCGACAGAAAGAGGATATGGAGAATTTAAAGGCGGTTGGGAGTTCCCAGGAGGAAAAAGAGAAGCGGGAGAAACAGCGCAGGAGGCTCTTAAGAGAGAAATCATGGAAGAGCTTGAAACGGAGATTGCAGTCGGAGAGTTGATTGATACAATAGAGTATGACTATTCCACATTTCATTTGTCAATGGAGTGTTTTTGGGCGAAAGTTATTTCTGGTGATCTGATCTTGAAAGAGCATGCGGCGGCAAGCTGGCTGACGAAAGATGAGTTATATTCTGTGGAATGGCTACCAGCCGATAGGACGTTGATCGAAAAGGTGGCGAGAGAAATGCAGTAAGAAACATAAAATCCAGATCGAGATTTATAGTGTGTCATTTTGAAATGGGGCTTAAAGATAAAACCATAAGGAAAGAGTTTTGCAAATGTTTTTGTGAGGCGATGTTACTATATAAACTATATAAATAAGGAGGCTGCTATGAAAAATTGTCCTGAATGTGGAGAAATATTGGGTGATTCCGTAAAGATCTGTTTTAAATGCAGATATGATTTTAAATATAATAGAGTTATTACAAATGAAGAGCTAGCAGAAAAGCGTGATAGACAAATTAAACAACAAAATAAGCAGATTGAAGAGGCAAAGCTAAAAGAAGAGCAGCTAGCAATACAGCTATCTAAGAACCCGCTTTTTGAATATCATGTGGTTGTTATAAACGACTTATCGGATGGACGAATAGATGATGATAATGTTCAAAAGGCATTAAATGAATGGTCTGCTCGTGGATGGAAATTACATACCATTTTTACTAATGAAATTGGCAAATCCTCTACGGCTACGTCTATTATAGGTTTTGGCTACAGTATTAATGCTACCATAGAACAAACAGTACTGGTTTTCGAAAGATGTATTAAGGCATAATAATGATTTTTATGGACTGAAAATATGTTTTAGGACATTTATGACTGCCTAAATGTGAAAAGGTGGCTTCCACATCACAGAATGATTGGATGCGGAACTGGGAGGATGTCTGGTTCGACTGCAAAGTGCTGTACGGAAGCGGCATTTTCATAAGTTCTGAAAGAAGAGTATTGAAGGCTGTGAAGCTTGCGCTATATTAATTTTGCACAAAATAACGAGTTAGCAATCCCTAACATGTTGGTTAGTATGATGAAACTGCGGAGAGGGACCAAAATTGCGTTGACAAAGAATGCTCTGCGTCATATTATAGTATGTGGTTAGCAAGTACTAACTTATATTTTACATGTAAGGTTAGTGGAAACTAATACATATTCCGGAGAAATCATCAAAGGTTTTGGAATGGAGGAACAGATGATGCCGCTTACATTAGCAGAGGTAGGAGAGGAAAACATTATCAAGAAGGTTGGAGGAAAGCAGGAAGTCAAGGCTCATCTGGAGAACCTTGGTTTTGTAGTGGGAGGTGTGGTTACGGTAGTCAGTGCCATCGGAGGCAATGTGATCGTGAATGTAAAGGATTCCCGTGTCGCAGTCAGCAGGGAGATGGCGCAGAAGATCATGGTCTGAGCAAAATATTGTGAAGTGAGGAGGAAAAAGGAATGAAAACACTGAAGGAGTCAAAAGTGGGCGATACGGTCAAGGTTGTGAAGCTCCATGGGGAGGGAGCAGTCAAGCGCCGGATCATGGACATGGGGCTGACAAAGGGTGTGGAGGTGCAGATCCGCAAGGTGGCGCCTTTGGGAGATCCGATTGAGGTGACTGTCCGTGGTTATGAGCTTTCCATCCGGAAGGCGGATGCGGAAATGATCGAAATAGAAAGCACATAAAGAGGAAGGTCTGCGCGAGGGGAGGATCCCCTTCATTTTTGAGACAATAGTTAGGGATAACTAATAGAAGAAAGAGAGGAAAAATGATGAGTATACGAATTGCCCTTGCGGGTAACCCGAACTGTGGAAAGACGACGCTGTTCAATGCCCTGACCGGCTCCAATCAGTTTGTGGGGAACTGGCCGGGAGTTACGGTAGAAAAAAAGGAGGGAAAGTTAAAAAAGCATGAGGGCGTGACCATTACGGACCTTCCCGGCATTTATTCCCTTTCGCCTTATACATTGGAGGAAGTGGTGGCAAGGAATTATCTGATCGGCGAGCGTCCCGATGCGATTTTGAACATCATAGACGGTACGAATCTGGAGAGGAATCTGTATCTGACCACGCAGCTGACCGAGCTTGGCATTCCGGTGGCCGTTGCCATCAACATGATGGATGTGGTGGAGAAAAACGGCGACAAGATCAATACGGCAGAGCTGTCGAGGGCGTGAGGCTGTAAGGTGGTAGAAATATCGGCGGTGAAGGGGAACGGGATC
>CAZAMX010000324.1:0-3425 GCA_964486095.1 uncultured Acetatifactor sp.
ACCGCGGGGACTTTTGTTTCAAAAGTACATTTTATCCTGCCGCCCTCCGCCTTTTCGATCCGACAGTACTCGCCGCCATGATTATAACGAATCTTTGCCCGCACCCGAATGGGTGCGGAAATATCCTCCACAGACATAAAGTTCACATGATCACAAAACGCCTCCCTGGTAAAAAGCGCCTCGTTTGTCCCCACTACCACCTCATTGGTATCCGGGCGGATTCCGGTAACAAAGACCCGCTCTCCCATGGGAAGCCCCAGGCCCCTGCGCTGTCCTAAGGTGTAATGGGTAATCCCCTTATGCCTCCCTAAAATGCTGCCTTCCGGCGTCACAAAATTTCCCGGCCCCGGCACCCGTCCCGCCGCCTCTTTGTCGATAAAGGCGGCATAATCCCCGTCCGGCACAAAGCAGATCTCCTGGCTGTCCGGCTTATGCGCCACGGGAAGCCCGATATGGTCTGCCAGCTTTCTGACCTGTTCCTTGGTATACTCTCCCAGCGGCATTAAGGTATGGGCCAGCTGTTCCTGCGTCAGCCTGTAAAGAGCATAGGTCTGATCCTTCTGTGCGCTTGCCGCCTGACGCAGGGCCAGACGGCCTCCGGGAAGCCTTTCGATCCTGGCATAATGTCCCGTGGCTATATAGTCCGCGCCTATTCCCAGACTGCGGTTCAACAACGCTTCCCACTTAACATGGCGATTACAGGCTATGCAGGGATTTGGCGTCCGCCCTGCCAGATATTCCTCCACAAAGTAATCTATGACATGGCATTTGAACTCCTGGCGAAAGTTCATGACATAGTGGGGAATTCCCAGCATCTCCGCCACCCGCCCTGCGTCTTCAACCGCGGACAGGCCGCAGCAGCCCCCGCTCTCCGCCCCTGCATCCTGCTCTTCCTCCTGCCAGATCTGCATGGTGACGCCCACCACATCATATCCCTGCTCTTTTAAAAGATATGCCGCCACAGAGGAATCCACACCTCCGGACATACCCACTACCACTTTTTCTCTCATGCTTCCTCATGCTCCGCTTAAAAAAGGACATCTGCTCTCAAGCTCCTTTCATACTATACGGCATTCCTGTCCAAAACACAAGCACCCCCTCTCATCCTCATTCCATACGCCGCAGTCTCCGCTCATCCCATATGCTTCACAATCCTGTAATAGGTGGCCGAGGTCCACTTATAGCAAATACTGTACACCAGCGCAAACACCAGGCAGACCGCCACGGCACAGACCACCATTGTTTTCACCTGATAATTCTTAATTGCCCCCATCATCATCACCACCATATTCATGCCAACACTCGTATGAAGTACCGCACCTGCCAAAGGTAATGCAAATACCAGACGGATCTGTTTCTTGATCGTTTTCCGAATTTCTTCATCGCTCATCCCCACTTTCTGCATAATTTCAAAATTTTTCTGGTCCTCAAAGCCTTCCGTAATCTGCTTGTAATACATAATAATCAACAGACAGATGAGAAAGATACTGCCAAAGAAAATACCGATAAACATCAGGCCGCCGTACATACTCTCCTGACCGGCAATATCTCCCCGGTAGTCACCAATGCCCGCATAACCGGCCGTTCCCTCCAGCTCCTCATTTACTGCCTTTTTAAAAGCGTCAATGTCCTCTTCCCTGCCTGCAGGCGTACAGTCGATCTGAAAGGTCTTCTGCTCCTCCCCTATGCCAAATACTTCTGTTGCCAGGCTGCGCTCTTCAGGAGAGGCAAACACCATCAGATAATCCCTGTTTGTACCGTTGCTCTGTTCCTTCCGGGCCACGGAGCATTCCGCCAGCTCTTCCCGGATCCGCCACTGATTCTCTCCCACCGATACCGTGTCATATCCGAAGTCAGCGCCTGTGGAAAAGATCAGCACCTCTCCTGCTTCCAGCACCGCCTTGCGCCCCTCCATGCGATTATACTTATCCAACGTCATCATACGAATATTGCTGCAGTCTGAGTAATTTCCCTGTTCATTCTCCCCCATAGGCCGGAATCGGCTTCCGTCCCAATAGGCATTTCTCACGGTGATGCAGCTTTGCTCCAGATAATCAGTCAGCTCTATCCCCGCATCCGCCGCAAGCTTCTCGATCTGTGCCTTCAATGCCTCTTCATCCTGCTCTCCGCCCCAGAATACCGAAAATGACCGCGGATAAGAATAGGCTATAATGGAATCCGTACTCAGCCAAAGGCTCACCGTACAGATGACCGTGATAATGGACATGGTGGCAAAAATACAAATATTGGAAAGACTTGCCGCATTTTTCTTCATACGGTACAGCATACCTGACACCGTGATAAAGTTTTCCGCCCGGTAATAGTAATGCTTCCGCTTTTTCAGACACCGAAGCAGTGTCACACTCCCGGAAGTAAATAGTAAATAAGTGCCCAAAATCACCAAAAATACCGCCATAAAAAAGTCATTGAAGATCGCGCTGTTCAAGCCCGCATGAATCGCAAGGCGATACCCAATCCCCAGAGCCAGAAGCCCCAGTATGCTCCAGATCATGAGCTTCACGCCGCCCGGCTCCTTCTCCCCCTTTCGGGAACCGGTCATCAGCTCAACCGGCCTGGCCTTCCCTACCTGTATCAAATTCACAAACAGATTTAACCCGGAAACAAAAGCATAAAACAACATCGAGTCCACAATTGCCATGGGGCTGATCGAAAACGTCACATCCACCGGCAGCTTTGCCAGATTTAACAGCAATAGGAAGAGCAGTCTGGAAAACAACAGCCCCAAAAGAATTGCCGCCGTCATGACGACCACATACACTACCAGACTTTCGCAAAGCATCATGATGCCGATATGCTTTTTCTCCATCCCCAGAATACTGTAAAGCCCCAGCTCCTTCTTTCTGCGCTTGATCAGAAAGCTGTTTGTATAATAGAGAAAGGGTACCATAATAATCCCCAGCAGTACAAAACCTATTTCCATAAACACGGCGGCATAGACCGCTTTAGGCAGAGTCTTCATAATATCGTTCTTGACAATCAGATCAAAAACAAAATACGTAAACACGGTAAAAATGCTGACACCAATGTAAGGAAAATAGGTGGAACCGTTCTTGCGAATGTTATTTGCCGCCATTCCAGGCAAAAGAGATTTACGTTTACTCATGACGTGCTTCCTCCCCCCCCGCTGCTGATTCTTTTTCGGAAAGATCAAAATACTTGCTCTCTGCCCTCTCTGTCTGCAAAATCGTCAGGGTATCGGAGATCTTTCTGTACATCTCATCATCCCCTAAATTTCCCCGATATATCTGATTGAAAACACAGCCGTCCTTGATAAACATGACTCTCCCGGCTCTGCTGGCTGCCTGAATACTGTGCGTCACCATGAGGATGGTCTGCCCTCCTTCATTCACCTCCGCAAAGATCCGCAGCAGCCGGTCAGATGCCTTGGAATCCAGCGCCCCTGT
>CAZAMX010000325.1:0-3415 GCA_964486095.1 uncultured Acetatifactor sp.
ATCCCTTCGGCAATATGTACCCCGGCCTCTGCCTGATATAAGTCGTTCAGTGAGGAAATTCCTCTTCGCCGCTGGAGAATAAAAATCCGGAACAGATGCGGTTCTTCCTTTGCCAGCTGAACATAGGCTCTGCCTGTACTGCGGAACAAATCGTTTGAATCAATATGGTCCGATACATATTGCCGGATAAAGCGGCGAACCTGCCCCGTTACGTCCTCACGCAGGCCCTCCATATTTTTGCAATAGCTGTAAATGGGCTGTACCGAGCAGCCCAGCCTGTCGGCTATATTTTTCACCAGGACCTGCTCCATTCCGTCTCTTCTTGCAATTTCAAAGGCGGCATCCACCACCATTTCTTTTGTAATTCTCTGTTTCGGCATTTTGCCCTCCCGTAATGCTTCCCTCACATCATACCAAGTGCCCTATACACCATTATAATTCACTTATATAAATCGTTTATATAACTAGATTATATTCTAGCCAGGAACTTATGTCAAGCAAAATCTATAAGTATCTAAAAGCTGCTTATACGCAATTTATAAAACTACCGCTCCTGATAAAGCAGCCCGGTCATTGTGATTTTGGGTGATCTATGCTACAATTCTAAGTGAAAACCCGATGACAGGAGGAAGGCAGATGAGTAAGGAACACCCGGATAAAAAGCCACGCATTACCGCATGGAGAGCATACGGCCAGGAAGCTTTTGCAACACCCGTCAGCCGGAAGATAGGATATGTAATTATTATTATCATGTGCGCACTGGGAATCCTGTGCCTGCTTTTCGTGGATTTTATATATGGACTGCTGCCTTACATTATGGGAGGATTTATGGCGATAGCCGGCGTGGCGGCCATCGCCGGCTCACTTATAACCAAAGAATATCAGCGGTCAGATACCAGGCTGATTTCAAGAGGGATCCTTCTGCTTGTGGTGGGAGCTGCCGTCATTGTGCGCGGCGAACAGGCAGATGGCCTGATGGGAGCTGCATGGGGCATTTTCGGTCTGATCAAGGGCTCCGAGAGCCTGAATGTGGCCATCTATAATCTGACAAACAGGAAAAAGTGGGCTGCAGATATGCTGCAGGCAGCCGTGCAGATCACATTAGCACTTCTGCTCCTGGTTGACCCCATGTCGAAGCTGTACCCGCATATGCGGATACTGGGACTGGAATTATTAGCCACGGGATTTCATATTTTCCGCGAAATCAGAGCATGCTAAAAGCCAGGCTATTACAGAGGCATTATATTATTTCAACCAGCTTCTTGCAGAGCGTCACCAGGTCATAACGGATCCCCTTCCGGCTCCGCCAACCCCTATTGCTCCACTCTTCCTGGGAAACATCATCGCCGCCATAGATCAGCGCCCCATATGCAAACCCCCTGAATTGGGCAACGGCAATACATCCCGCCTGCTCCATCTCCACAATCTTCGCTCCTTCTTCCTTTCGCCGGGCAATCCTGTCGGCAGTCTCTCTGAAAAGAGCATCCGTGGTCCAGGTCAGTCCCCGGATATACGAAACTGAATTTCCCTCCAGATACCGAATGATCTTCTCCGTAACGGTCCTGTCTGTGTAAATATATCTGGAAGGTTCTATGTAATGATAGGAAAACCCCTCATCCCTGATGGCTCCGTCCACCACAAGAATCTGACCCACTTCAATGTTTTTATCCAGGACTCCGCCGCCTCCGCAGAACATGGTTTTTTTAATGCCCATAGCATGAAACAGATCCAGATTCCCCGCGCAGGACGGGCATCCTACGATTCCAAGTGTGATCAGAATATCCGCATCCGTGAAGCGATAAATTAAAACCGGGTTCTCCCCGCCAATGATTCGCTCCTGAACAATCTTCCCTTCCGCACACAGCTTTTCCAGCACCTCCGGGAAAAAGGTGATGATCAGCTTATCTGTCTCGAAGGGCCTGTCAACGAAGGCAGGGGGATTTAATTTTGCCTCCTTATTGTCATCAAACTCCAGTATGGGATATTTGTTTTCCGCAATCATACTTCTTCTCCTTCTGCCTTGAATTAGATTAGAGTTATTTTACCATAGGAAGCGTCACTTTAACAATTAAAATATTTTCCTCCAGCTCCGCACAGATGCCGCCGCCCATGGCCTCCGTAAACTGTCGGCACAGATAAAGTCCGATACCGCTTCCCCGGCTTCTTGACTTATCCTGCGTATAAAATCTGTCAAAAATATGGGAAACATCAACATACGTGCTTACGGGATTGGCCACCGTTATGAACACCCGGTCAGTTTCCCGGCAGATGCGGAAGAAAATGTCTCCTGCCGTATACTTCAAACCGTTTGAAATCAGATTCTGGATCACCCTGTTCAACATCCCGGGATCCGCATAAACCATAACCGGGCAGCCCGGATCCTCAAAATGAGGCACAATTCCTTTTTCCTCAAAAACAGGATAGCCGGCAAGTATCTGCTCACACTGATAACCATGCCTTTCCATAACCTGTGAATTCTTGACGGCGAAAAGCATAAGCTTTTTGCCGTATGGGCCGTGCCAAAGCCTCAACAAGCCGGCCTATGGCCGGTACGCGGCAATTATATCCAAAATGTGGTTCCGGTTTATATTTCCGCCTAAAGCGCTTCCATCCGGTTTAAAACTGATGGTATGCAGATCTGCCGGATCTTCATCATAGGGATTTTCATATTCCGCGCCATCCTTAAAATATTCACCCAAATACTTTCTGGCATTCCCCGCAGGAAAAATGATATTGCCGACCGCTGCCGGAATTTGCATGTCCGCAAAAGCTTTCATGATTTCTCTGGTCTGTATATTGTACGGATTATCATGCTCCCTGCTCACAAGCCAGGCCGGATTCAACTTCACGGGTATTCCTTCCCCGGTCACACATTCCCCAAAATACAGCACCGTTTCCAGGGGTATGGTTTCCTGATGAAAGGCATCTGCGGACAGAAGAATTTGATTAACCCCGCTTTCAGCCAGACGGTGGACCACCTCACGTATCCGCTCTTTATCCCGGCTGAAAAAACCGTTTGTAATCAACTGCCTTTTAGGTATGCCGCATTCCCTTGCCGCCCCATGAATTTTACACACATCCTCCGGATACAGCAGGGGCTCACCCCCAAAGGTCATAAGGGACTGAATGGCGTATGCCCCGCATATTTGGCGCACCGCCTGCGCCCCGATCTCCCCGTCAATATGTTCTCCTGCGGCAGCATGCTCTCCCTCGGAGCAATGCTTACAGCGGCCTGTGCAGGCCATCGTCACCACAAATTCAATTCGATCTAAATTTTTCAAATATTTGTTCATAATCATTCTTTCCGGTATGTATTCCCCTAAAATCTCACTTGTCATGCTGCTACTCAAAAAACTATACTACTCAAACTTCCCACACTGTTTTGGTGTGTTGAACCTTGAAAAGTCAATACTTT
>CAZAMX010000326.1:0-3395 GCA_964486095.1 uncultured Acetatifactor sp.
GCGTACTCCCTTTATTCTCACCGGCACGGTCCTGGCGGTGATTTTCATGCTGCTTCTGCCCTTTGCGGACAGACGCCAGAGCCTGGTGCTGTTTCTGGCGGCATTATTTGCCACCCTTCTTTCCATGGGCCTGTACCGCTCACCTGCGGTAGCCCTGATGCCGGATCTGACACCGAATCACCTGCGCAGCCGGGCAAACGCGGTCATTAATCTAATGGGAGCCGTAGGCGGTGTCTACGCACTGATTATGATAAAGCTTCTGGTGGGAGCGGGGGACAGGCCTGATTATGCGCCCCTGTTCGTCAGCGTGGCGGCGCTGATGGTGGCGGCAGTGGGTATCCTGCTTATCACAATCCGGGAGAATAAGCTGCGGAAGGAAATAGAAGAGTCGGAAAGGGCAGCAGGAGTGCAGGCTGCAGAACCTGCCGATGAGTCTGTGCCGGAGAAGACGGCCCTGCCCAAGGACGTGAAGCGCAGCATGATTTTCCTGCTGTTGTCCATCTTTTTCTGGTTTACGGCCTACAATGCGGTGACCACTGCCTTTTCCCGATATACACGGGTGGTATGGAAGATGGAAGGGGGCAGCTTTGCCAACTGTTTGATGGTGGCTACGGTGGCGGCAATTATCAGCTATATTCCCATCGGTAATATTTCCGCCAGATTTGGCAGAAAGAAAACCATTTTGGGCGGTATTCTGATCATGGCGGCATGCTATCTGGCGGCTGTCTTTGTGGGAGCGTATCATCCCCTGATCAACATTGCTTTTGCCTTAATCGGCGTGGGCTGGGCGGCGATCAACGTGAATTCCTATCCCATGATTGTGGCCATGAGTCAGGGCAGCGACATCGGAAAGTTTACGGGTACTTATTATACCTTTTCCATGGCAGCTCAGATCTTTACCCCGGTCTTTTCCGGATTCCTGCTGGAAAATGTGTCCTACAGGACTCTGTTTCCTTATGCGCTGCTTTTTGCCCTGGCTTCCTTCTGTACCATGACTCAGGTGCGGCACGGAGATGTGAAGCCCGTGAAAAAGAAGAGCCTGCTGGAGAATTTTGATGTGGATGATTAGGACGAAGGAGAAGTGAACTTTGATGAAGATATTCATGATTGTATTGATCTGCCTGCTGGCGCTGGCGGCGCTTTATCTGTTGATGATTATGCCCAGAATGTTGCGAAAGCCGGATACGGCGCCCTTTAAGCAGTGGCTGTATGCGCACCGGGGACTGCACTGCAATGAGCCGGTTAGGGGCGGGGAAAAGATTGCGCAGGCTGCGGGAGAGATTGCGCAGGTTGCAGAAAAAATTGCGCAGGTTGCAGAAAAAATTGCGCCGGAAAATTCCCTGCGGGCCTTCCGCAAGGCTGTGGAAGCCGGATTCGGTATTGAACTGGATGTACAGATGACAAAGGATCATATTCCCGTGGTGTTTCATGACTTTACTTTAAAACGCATCTGCGGACAGGAGGGGAAGGTTTCGGACTATACCTTTGAAGAGCTGCAGCAGTTTCCCCTCTGCGGCTCCGACCAGCGGATTCCGAAATTTGAGGATGTTTTAAAGTGCGTGGACGGCAGGGTGCCCCTGATTGTGGAGCTGAAGATCGAAGCCACGGACCTTTCCGTCTGCCCGGCGGCAGACGCGCTGCTTGCGGAATATCGGGGAATGTATTGCATTGAATCCTTTAATCCTCTGGGGATTTTCTGGTACAGGCGGCACAGAAGTAAGGTGGTCAGGGGACAGCTGGCAGAGGGCTTTTTAAGAGTCGGGGAATATAAAGGGGTTCTTTATTTTCTGCTTCAGAATCTTTTGTTTAATTTCCTGACAAAGCCGGATTTTATTGCCTATAATCATAAGCATTACGATATGCTTTCCCGCCGGCTGTGCAGAGGGCTTTACCATAATATGGCGGCGGCCTGGACCATCAAAAGCGAGGAACAGCTGGAGACGGCGAGAAAGCATTTCGATATTTTTATTTTTGACAGCTTTGTGCCTTCCAGATAAGAAGTTATGGATTATGAACTAACGGAGTCGCTGGCAGGATGGAAAAGGCAGGGGCAGGCAAGCAGATACGGACAGGAGGCAGGTAAGGATAAGCGGCAGGTAAGGATAAGCGGCAGGTAAGGATAAGCGGCAGGTAAGGATAAGCGGTAGGTAAAGATAAGTGACAGGTAAAGGCAGGAGGCAAGGATAAGCAGTTAGATAGGGGGAGTTGTGTATGGAAATTAACTTTGCAAATCCGGGAGCGGATTATATGATGCAGAGCATTATGGCATTTCAGACAGACGGAGAATCGGCTTTTTGGTCGGAACCTCTGTATTTTTTCTATCCACAGCTTGACAAGGGACATGCCGCAGGTTTGACAGCCTGTGAAAGAAGAAAGTACCTGGAGCAGGTCTTGCGTAGTGTTTATGATGAGATAGAGGGAACAATAAATGAGAAGGTGATTTTGTACTCAAATCATTGGAAGGTTTGTCTGGAACAGATCACCGCCGCCCTGTCGGATGCTTTTGCCGTTGACTGCGCCGTCCTGTTCAATGATCTGCAGTGCAATGTGAGCATGAGCCCTGTGCAGCCGAGATTTCTGGCCGAGAAGAGCTTTGACATATTTTATCTGAACAGCGAGCGGGGGGCTATTGGGACAGCCATTCATGAAGTTATACACTTTGTATGGTTTTATGTCTGGAACAGGCTGTTTGGTGACAGCTATGAAGAATATGAACGCCCTTCTTTGAAGTGGATCCTAAGTGAGATGGTTGTAGAGTCCGTGATGAGAGATTCAAGGCTCAGTACCATCAATCCCTATTATCCAAGGGAACAGGGAGGCTGCATTTATCCTTATTTCTTTGATCTGAAGGCAGGCGGGAGGCCGATTCTTGATACATTGGATGAAATGTACCGAAGCATGAGTATCGGGGATTTTATGCAAAACAGTTTTGCTTTTTGTCAGAAGCATGAAAAAGAAATCCGGGATCATATCGGCAGAGCTGAACGGCAAATGTAAAGTCCTGCAGGACCGGACTTTTTACAGATGTAACTGCTTACAGTCATTTTTGTCTGTATTTGTTATTTTAGTGTGAAATGTGTGGGCCTGTGTCATGCAAAATATGCTATTTTTTACAAAAACCCCCAGTATGTCAATTATTTGTCAATTTCGGCTTGCTATTTTGGGGCTGACTTGTTAAAATAGGTAAGTACTGAATAGTGGTTCGGCCGATTTCACAGAAGGGCCGAACTGTTTTCGGCTGTTTAAAATCTAATTTGAAAGGGAGAAACACAAGAATGAAAAAATGGGTTTATTTGTTCAGTGAAGGTGACATGAGCATGCGTAACCTTCTTGGCGGCAAGGGAGCAAACCTGGCTGAGATGACAAGCATCGGCCTGCCTGTTCCTCAGGGCTTT
>CAZAMX010000327.1:0-3391 GCA_964486095.1 uncultured Acetatifactor sp.
ACACCTTCCGCTCCGGGCTCCTGCCCGTCAGGATCGGCTGTTGTATCCGGCTGCATGCTTTCGATCCCATCCTTCTGAGGCAGGTCCGTCAGCTTCATTTCGCTGCTGTCCACCATCCCCAGCTTTGCCGCAGCCGCCTTGATCTCGGCGTCTGTCAGGGGCCGTCCGTCCTTGGTGGCTATTCCCATAATCAGGGCTGTCACCATAATACCGATGCCCAGCCCCCTCATATACATCTTTAATTTCACGCATACACCTCTTGTAAATAACAGGCTTATTTTTGTTGATTCTGAAACAGATCAATTACCAGCTTTACTTCTCCCACCCCAAGGCCCAGCTCCTTCGCAATCGCAACCTTGGATTTTCCCTGGCGATGAAGCTTGAGAATCCGCTCATTGTTATTCTGCCCGTCCGAAGTATTTTCATCCAGAAAGCTGACTCGTCCCGCAGCAGAAGGCGGCATGTTTAAAGCCTCGGCAGGAAACGGAACAGCCGCGGCAGGCACCGGCTGCACCACCGCCGCAGTTCCTGCACCAGGCTGTCTGGGCCCCCTGCCTGCCGTGCCCCCTGCCTGCCTGCCGGCAGCGGAAACTCCGGCGGGATTCTGCGGCGTGGAAACTGCTCTTCCCGTTCCGGGCAGAACGGTGCCGGAAACTCCGGGCCGAAATTCCCGGGTTCCCTGGCTCTGTGCCGCATTATGCTCCATGAGACGCTCCACCGCTGTCTTCACCCTGGGAGCCGCAGGAGCCGGTACAGCCGCAGACATGGCGGCAGGCAGTACTGCCTGCACAGGCTGGGCCGGTACGCTGGTCATCTCCTTTAAGCTGCTTATCTTTTCCTCTACTTCCTTTAAGGTACGGTTCACCTCTGAAACCGTATCCTTCAGATTCGCATGCTTACTGTTCAACATATCATAGAGAAACATTGCTTCCTCATGATTCTTGTGTATCTCAGACATCACGGTGTCAGAATATTCGTTTACCGCCATGATCTTTTCATTGGACAGCCGCTCCAAAGAGCGCTCCGTCTTTTCCATGGCATAGGTGACAGCTTCTTCCACTACGCTGTCCACATGCCCTCTGACGCTCTCGATCTCACGGTTCACCATGTCGGCAATCTCTTCCTTCACCAGCTCCCTGGACTGTTCAGAGACTTCGCCCTTCTTGTCCGGGATCAAAAAGCTTAATATAAATATGATTCCGCCCGCAGCCAGCAGCACAATCTCTGTAATCTCCATTTTGTCTTTCCTTTACAGATCTTACTTTTTCAAATTTTAATATCAAATCCTTTTTTCTCTTTCACGACCATTTGCTCCCTGGGCTGCTGCTTACGCCGTTTTCCTCCGTCTCCCCGGTACTCTCCGTTCCCCTTCTGGCGGGCGTCCGGCTGCTTATCAGACCACTGAGCATTATCGCCGCTGTGTACCTCCTTGGTCATCCGCTGTTCGTTTTTCTGCACCTGAAACTGACCGTTGCTCTGATCCACAAAGGCCTTGTTGTCCTCGTTCTGTTTCATCGTAGAATAGTCCTGTGCCCTGGATACCGTAGTTAATTCTATTGAACTGAATGCCATACTGCCTCCTGCCTTTTATAAAGCTACCATTTTCACCTCGCCCTGATCCCGCACAAACTTACAGTAATGATAACTGGTGTGGATGGTTTTGGTTGCATCTCCGATAATGATGGTGGTTCCCGGAAACATTTCATTATTGACCAGAATCTCTGCCTGCTTCTGGGTCTCCATCATCTTGCGCAGCTTTTCCAGCCTCACATCCAATTCCTTCAGCTCCGCCGATTTTTCCTCCACCAAAGCTGCCACGCTCTTCATATATTTTAGCTGGCTTTCGTTAAACTGCACTCCCTTGCCCAGCTTCTCCTTAAAGGTGGTAAGTATCACTTCCGCATTCTGGATCGTCTTCATCATATCCGCCTGACTCTTCTGCAGTCTGGTGTACTGTGTCTTAATTAAGGGATTGACCCCTACCTCCAAAATAGTAGTGGCTCCCATGCTCGCACCGATAGATTTGGCCTCGATCCGTTTAGCCGCCTGTACATAGCCGCCAACAATCAGCCCTTTCTTTCCCTCCACGATCACCTCTGTTCCGGCAGATACACGACTGTGGAGAATCGCGCCGGAATGTATAAATCCCCCTGCCACCACCCTGGCATTTTCCAGGAACTTAACCATTACGTCGCCGCCGGCCTTCAACATTCCGCCTGCCGCGCCGTTCATGCCCTTACCAATGGTGATGCAGCCGCCGGCGATAATCTTTGCACCCTCCACCAGGCCCTCAATAATCACGTTTCCCCCGGCTTTCACCTCAAAATTGGTGGTCACATTCCCGTCGATCTGAATGCTTCCCTGATAATCCAGATTTCCCGTGGATACATCCACATCCTTCACCGCATAAACGTCGGACACAAACACCTTATCCTCCAGCAGGGTTACGTGTCCGTCCACCAGAGTATAAATCGTCCTTTTATCCTCCGAGAGGCCGATGTTCTGTCCGAATTTCAAGGTAATCCGCTTTGGCTCCTTGGCCCTGATGCGATTGCCATATATATCGCTGCCGTCAATTCCCGGCACCTCAGGAATAATACGGGCCAGCGCATCCCCTTTTTTACACTGGTTAATCGTTGTCAGTGTAAAATAATCCACACTGCCGTCCTCACACACCTTGGGGCGTCTGTGGGTCTCCGTATTAAAATAATACTCGATGCTGGCATCCACTCCCGGCGTAGGCTCCTTGCCTCTGGCCAGCACAATATCCGTACCATAGAGACCCGGGGACTGAAAATGTCCCTGCAGCTCCCCCGTCTGTATACCATATACAATATTCCGCAGTCTTAAATCCCGCATAAAATCGTCATAGGTAAGCCTGCTTCCCACCTCGGTAGGAGGGATAAACCTTACCGTGGCGTACATGCCGTCATCCGCAATGTCCAGCATATAAGATTCCGGATAATTTGGGCACGGTTCACTTCCGAGATAATAAACTGTCTCTTCTCCCTCCATGACCAGCATCTCCAGTTTATTCCGGTCATATGCAATTCCGTATCCGTCCAGATATTCGGTAATCTCGCCTACCCGCAGTTCGTCTCCCATATCAACAGCGGGATACAGCTTCAAGCCATATCCGTTCTCACAATTTACCAATCGAAAGTAACCGTTCTGCATAGTTTTCTCCCATGAATATTGCAATGGCCATACGGCCGCTTTCCGTTTCACAATGGGGTCAATTACCTGTCAGAATTCCCATGTAGCTTCCCATTTTTGTCTTCATTTTCTGCAAAGCCCGGGTATGCAGCTGGGATACCCTGGACTCCGAAACCTCAAGGATACTGCTGATCTCCTTCAGCGTCAGCTCTTCATAATAATATAAAGTAATCAC
>CAZAMX010000328.1:0-3386 GCA_964486095.1 uncultured Acetatifactor sp.
TGATGAACAATACGGATATAACGGGCAGGACCTGGGGGCAGTCTGCGGAAGGGACAGGACGGTGTTTAAGCTGTGGGCACCCCTGGCAGAGAGCGTTGAGCTGTGCCTCTACGGTCATAGAGGGGATATGGGGCAGGACGCAGAGACGGAAACATTTTCAGCGAGGTCCGGAGAAGTTCTCACGCAGGAAATTGCGGAGAAGGTTCTTCCCATGACAAGAGACGAGCTGGGAGTCTGGCAGCTGGAGCTTCCCGGGTATCTGCATGGAACTTATTATGATTATCGTGTCCGAAACGAAAATACCGTGACCCAAAGCGGGGATCCTTATGCGAGGGCCTGCGGCTGTAACGGCAGGCGCAGCATGGTGGTGGATTTAAGGCAGACGGATCCGGAGGGTTTTCGGCAGGAAAAAGCCCCCGGGAGAACGGCAGAGACCATCATATATGAACTGCATGTGAAGGATTTTTCCTATGATCCGGACAGCGGAATTCCCGAAGCGTTTCGCGGGAAGTTTAAAGCCTTTACCTATCCGGGGAAAACAGGAGAGGGAGACGGCTGCGCTACCTGTCTGACCTATCTTAAGCAGCTGGGTGTGACCCATGTGCATCTGCTGCCCGTTTTTGATTTTGGCTGGCTGGATGAGGCGGGAGATGACAGGCAGTTTAACTGGGGCTACGATCCGTTAAATTTTAATGTGCCTGAGGGTTCCTTTGCCACGGATGTGACTGACGGCGCGGTGCGGATCAGGGAGTGCAAGGAGATGGTTCAGGCCCTGCATCAGGCAGGGATCCGGGTAGTGATGGATGTGGTTTATAACCATCTGTATGAAAAGGATTCCTGGTTTGAACGAATTGTCCCGGGATATTACTGCAGAAGGTGGGAAAACGGGGAACTTTCCGACGGCTCAGCCTGCGGAAACGATATGGCGGCCGGGCGGGCCATGGTGGACAATTATATTGTGGATTCCGTGCTTTACTGGGCTCGGGAATATCATATCGACGGGTTTCGGTTTGACCTGAAGGGACTGCTGACCGAAGAGCTGATGAATCGTATCCGCAGGGAGCTGGACGCGGAGTATGGTCCGGGGGAGAAGCTGTTGTACGGAGAGCCCTGGCGGGCCGCCGACTCCCCCATGGAGACGGGCACCCGGGCGGCGCTGAAAGAGAATGCGGCATATTTGCAGGATTCCGTGGCATTCTTTTCGGACGATACCAGAGACATCATAAAGGGTGATGTGTTTATTGTAAAGGAACCCGGCTTTGTCAACGGAGGCAGGGGGCTGGAGAAGCGCCTGCTTCATGCGGTCACGGGCTGGAGGGACAGCCGGGAGGGCTTCCGGCCGAACAGCTGCAGCCAGATTATCAACTATATTTCCGCCCATGAAAATTATACTCGGTGGGATAAGCTGCTGATTACCATGGAAGAGGGAACCGGCATCCGGCAGAAGGCGGATTTTTTGGAGCCAAAGCCTGAAATCCTTGCGGCAAACAAACTGGCGGCCTTGATCTGCTTTACCTGCCAGGGGCATTTGTTTTTTCAGGCGGGAGAGGAATTCGGGCGGACAAAATTCGGGGACGATAACAGCTATCGTTCAGACCCGGAAATTAATATGCTCCGGTGGAAGCAGACGGAGCGTTTTCGGGAGCTGGTGGAATATTACAAGGGCTTGATTTCTCTGCGTCAGAGACTGCCGGGCCTGTGCGATAAGTCCCGGGATGCCTGGAGACGGGTACAGGAGCAGACCGTTCACGGCCAGGGGGTGGTATCCTTTCGGGTGGACAACCGGGTGAATACGGAAGAAGGTGCAGACGCGGACTCTGGGGAAGCATGGAAAGCGGACGACCCGGAGAGCAGAGAGGCGAAAGAAACAGACGGCGGATTCGGAAAAGAAAATCCTGACAGTCCGTGGGAGGAACTGCTGATTTACTATAATGCGTCGGAAAAAAGCTTTCCGGTGGAACCAAATGCACCGGGAGGTTTGCGTAAAGCAGACTCTCGGGAAATTCCGGAGGCGGAATGGGAAATTCTTGCGGACGATACCTGTACGAATTGCAGGAAGCCTGTGACGGAAAAAACGGAAGTGAAGGCCTGCAGTGGATTGATACTGGGAAGAAAGAGCAAAAAAATTCATCATTTTTAACAAATAAAAAACGTTTTCCAATCGAAAAATACGTCATTGGGACAGAGAAAAAATTTGTGGTCACTAAACTTTCTCAAGAATTTTAGCGGGAAAAATTGCAGACAGCGCGATTTTATGCCTTCCGGACCGATGCGGGGTCGAAAATAAAAAAATGATCAGTTTCGAAACCACATGACAAAAAAGTTCGATAAAGAGCGAAAATTGCACAAAAAGTATCAAGAATTCTTGTATTTTTGTGGGAACTGCACAAAAATAGGCTTGACGATAGCAAAATCCTATGTTAGCATTAAAGCAAGATATTTCGGATGAATAAATTACCATGAGTTTTGGCAGTGGTGCAATGAGGGCAAGAGAATAGAGAGTATTATGAAAAAAGGATATTATTTTAGAACGCGGATAATAAGCGGCCTGCTGGCGGCAGGTATGACAGCCGGACTGACCGGCTGTGCGGGGAAAACGCCGGAAGCTGCCGTGGATCCTATTGATGACAATTATCGTGTTTTTTATGAAATTTTTACCGGTTCTTTCTCGGATTCCAACGGTGACGGCATCGGGGATTTACGGGGAATCATTAACAGAATGGATTACCTGAATGACGGGAATATTAATTCCGGGGAAAGCCTTGGAATCCAGGGAATCTGGCTGACGCCGATCTTTTCCTCTCCGTCCTATCACAAGTATGATGTTATTGATTATTACAAGATTGACAGTGACTTTGGCACCGAAGAGGATTTGAAAGAGCTGTTTGATGTATGCCATGAAAGGAATGTGAAGGTGATTCTGGATCTGGTCCTGAATCATACATCTTCCTCAAATCCCTGGTTTTTAAGCTTTGCAGAGGCCCACAAAAATAAGGATACCGCAAGTCCCTATTATGACTATTACACATTCGTGACAAAGGAGACACAGGTCAGCGGAAGGACCTATCGTCAGATACCAGGGTGCACGGATGAATATTATGAATGCAATTTCAGCGGGGATATGCCGGAATTAAATTACGATAATGAGGCAGTCAGGCAGGAGGCCCTTAATGTTGCAAAATATTATCTTGATCTGGGCGCGGACGGTTTCCGGTTTGACGCAATCAAGTATATCTATTTCAACGATACCGGGAAGTCCTCCGAGTTCTGGGACTGGTATATGAAGGAGCTTCGGGCCTATACAGAGGATATATACTGCGTGGGCGAGTGCTGGTCGTCCGATCTGGAGACCCTGGAATATATAGGCTGTCTGAACTGCTTTAACT
>CAZAMX010000329.1:0-3375 GCA_964486095.1 uncultured Acetatifactor sp.
AGGGATTTCCTTTCTGATACATACGTGTTTGAATGAGAATCTTGCGGTAGGCGGCTAAAGCCCGCCGCAGGGTTTTGTTAAGGTAAATACGGTTTTCCTTGCCGGTCTTCTTTTCCTTGATTACGATGTGGGTGTGGGGTTCTCCGAATTCGGTGTATATATCCTCGTAAGTCAGATTTAATATATCGCTGATGCGAAGGGCGGTGTTCAGGCCGATAGCGATCATCGTGGAATTGCGTATGCCGCATTGCTGTCCGTCGTAATACTTCTTGAATTTCTTAAGTTGTTCCTTGTCTCTGATTGGTTGCGTTGTACTCATGTTTTTCCTCCTTGAATCATTGTTTTCCCACAGACAATTTATCACATCACAGTGCAGAAGAGATGCTGCATATGACGTAAGCGGCTGCCGCGGGTATTAACCTTTTTGCCGGATGTCCGTCTGGGCGAATGGAAGTTCTGTCGTACATGCTGCATACGTCTGCCCGGGCGGACCATGCAACATTGTGGATAAAATGTTGCATGGCAGGCAGGGAACGCCAAGGGCAGCGTCGAGGGCAGCGCCGCAGGCGTCAAAGAACAGGGAGGGTTCGGCATGTTACGATTGACGGTAAGCACGGAAGAGTATTTGATGCTGGGAGACGACATTAAGATCGTATTCTTAGGCGGAACGGGAAAACATCTGCGGATTATGATTGATGCGCCCAGGGAAGTGGACATTGTGCGCAGCAGTGTTATCGAAAAGAAGTTCACGGATCCGGAGATCCGGGCGACGCTTCCCAAATATTATGCGGAGCCGGAGAAGCCGGAGAAATATAAGAAGAAAAAGAACATTGTGATTACCGGTGCAGGGCGGACACAGTAAATGCGGACGCTGCAGTAAATAAGAAAACCGCAGTAAATAAGGAAACCGCAGCGAAAAAGGCAGTCATGAAAACAGACAGCAGCGAAAAAGTCAGGATAATAACCGGGTGTGCAGGAGCGCGCCAAGGGCCCGGCAGGCTTAAGTATACCCGGATTATTATATAGAAACAAAACTATTAACCAGCACCGGCGCAAACGGATTTGCGTCAGGTAAGACCAAGGAGGTAAATTTATGGTAGTACAACACAACTTAACAGCAATGAATTCCAACAGAATGCTGGGCTTCACCAGCAAGGCACAGGCGAAGTCCACCGAGAAGCTGTCTTCCGGCTATAAGATTAACCGCGCGGCTGACGATGCTGCAGGGCTGGCAATTTCCGAGAAGATGAGAAAGCAGATGAGGGGCCTGACCCAGGCTTCCGCCAATGCGCAGGACGGCATCTCTGCAGTGCAGACCGCTGAAGGCGCTCTGACCGAAGTGCATGATATGCTGCAGAGAATGAACGAGCTGGCAATCAAGGCAGGCAACGGAACCATGTCCGAATCCGACCGTCAGTCCGTACAGGATGAGATCGACCAGCTGGTGACAGAGATTGACCGTGTATCCGAGACCACCAAGTTCAACGAAACCTACCTGTTAAAGGGCGAGGGCAAGGGCAGCAAGATCGACGAGGTGAGCGCACGTATTGACGGCAAGATTCAGGATGCTGTAATCACCGAAGCAAAGGGTAATATTTTAAGCGGCACGCTTGACATGGCAGATGGTACTAAGCTGGATGCTAATACGGAGGATACGGCAACCGTTGAATATCTGGACGAGGAAGGCAACAAGAGAACCAGAGATGTTGTGTTTAAGACCGGAAAGGATGCAAAGGCAACAGCTGAAAACCTGGCAGAGGCAATCAATAAAGATGATGAGCTGAAGCATATTTTCAAGGCCACATCCGACGCGACAGGAAAACTCAGTGTAGAGTCTAAGCTGGACGGAACTAAGACGGACAGCACAAGAAATGCCGCAACAAAAATTACCTTTGAATCTAAAATGAAGGCAAGCGATGGTACAGCAGGCGCAGCAGCGAGATTTAATCAGTTTGTAGCGGCTGACGGTGACGGCGTGATGAAGGCGGCAGTAGGCGAATCATTTGCTTTTGATTTAAAAGGATTGGCAGACGGCGAATCTATCACTATTAACGGTAAGACCTATACTTACGATGCAGGTAAGAACGATTCTAAGGCTAATTCCTTTAAAACAATAGAGGATTTGCAGAAGCTGTTGGGTGATGAATATGATGTGGCGGTAAAGATCAGCGCTACGGAAAAAGCAGAAGTTTATGCTGCTGACAATAGCGTAACCAGTACTACGGTATCTACGGTAGTACGCGATGTGGCGGATGCTAATAAAAATGCAGCAATTGGCACACTTGATGCTACCATGGCGAATCCTGCATTTACAGATGTGGCACACACAAATAATAATGCAGATACAGCGTTGACTTATACTGATAAGAAGGTTACGTTATACATCACCGAAAAGGCAACCACCGAGAAGCCCAAGGATGTCCTGAATTTCAGCCTTCAGGTAGGTGCGGACACCACCGAAGAGAACAAGATTTCCGTGGACATTGAGTCTATGAGTGCAAAGAGCCTTGGCATCGACAAGGTGAGCGTAACCGGCAAGGACTCCACCAATGCAGATAAGGCTGTGAATACCATTGCTGACGCGATTGCACAGGTTTCCAAGCAGCGTTCCGCTCTTGGTGCCATCCAGAATCGTCTGGAGCATACCATCAACAACCTGGATAACGTGGTGGAGAATACTACATCCGCGGAATCCGCGATCCGTGATACGGATATGGCTACGGAGATGGTGAGATACTCTAACCAGAATATCCTTGCTCAGGCCGGTCAGTCTATGCTGGCACAGGCAAATCAGTCCAACCAGGGCGTGCTTTCTCTGCTTGGCTAGGCCGGCGGCTTAAGGCGTCAGAACAACAATATCTATTATGAAACGGTTCGCAGGGGCTTTGCCTCTGCGAACCGTTTCGTCTTAGCAGGATAAGTGAGATTCATTTCAGCCGAATTCACACCTGCCTTTCAAACTCCGCAATACTCTCCGCCTTGGCGGCAGCCTTCAGCCATCTGTGCAGTACTTGCAGATCCGTTTCCGCCTGAATCCGTTTTTGAAGTGCGGTTGGTATTTCGCCCAGATCCTCCAGCAGCTGCAGAATAGCCTCTGCTTTTCCCTGGGCAATGCCTTCTGCCAGTCCCTCGGCTCTTCCCTGATCTCTGACGTAAGCGTCCTCCCCGTAGCGGTCCCGGACCGCCTTTAAATGTGCTTCATAATAATACCGCAGTGTCCTTCCCAGACTCATCCGCTTCATGACTTCTGCCGCCTCCGCCAGACCCTTGTTTTTTGTTGCCAGCATCTCCAATTCCTCCTCGCTTTTTGCCTGAAACAGCCGGATCCAGTCGTCCAGCCTCTCTCCCCGCAGACCCTTCCCCAGCTCAATGATA
>CAZAMX010000330.1:0-3374 GCA_964486095.1 uncultured Acetatifactor sp.
GGCTGTCCAGGATGGTACTATCTCGGAAGAGCGTATCATTGACGCGCTCCGGCTGATATACAGAATCAAGTACGCGGACAGGATTGAAGTAGAATAGTCTGCGTTAGGGGGAAAGGCCGGGAGTGATAAAGCGAAGATACATAAGTACAAGGCTGCTGGAAAGCGTCATGGTGATCGACCAGTCTATAGTTGACGGAACAGGCGGCGTCCTGGTGGCGAGAAAGACGCCTCTGGATAATTATATCATCGACGGTCTTCGAAAATTAAAGATTACCGGGGTATATATCAGGGAAGGTGAGGAAGAGCTGTTGGCAGCGGACATTGAGGTTTCTCCGGAGACGCTGCAGACCATTGAGAAGCTGAAAAAAGCGGATCGAACGAAGATGCAGCTTTCGGAAAGCGTGAAGGCCCGGGTTGCTACGGGTATGCAGTTCATGTTTAATAATCCCAAGGATGCCGGTTTCATGGATGCAGCACAGAGTATTTCAGGTGAGCTGATGAAGACCATTACGGAGAATGATGCCGTAGCGGTAAATATTGATGCCCTGAAGGTAAGCGATGAGTATACCTTTAAACACAGCGTTGACGTGGCTTCCATTGCCATGATTGTTGCGAGACAGAGCCGGATGTCCGACAAGGATGTGCATCAGATCGGTGTGGCCGGGCTGCTGCATGATCTGGGAAAATCGGAGATACCGAATGAGATTTTGAACAAGCCGGCCAGGCTTACCGATGAAGAGTTTGAAGTGATGAAGTCTCACCCTGCCAGAGGGTATAATCTGTTGAAGGATAAGCCGGACATTGCGCCGGAGATTCTTATGGGCGTATTACAGCACCATGAGAAGATGGGGGGAAACGGCTATCCTTTGGCGCTTTCTGCAGAAAAGATCAGTCCCTACGCAAAAATTTTGGCGGTGGCGGATATTTATGACGCCCTGGTCACGGAGCGTCCATATAAAAAAGGTTTCTCGCCCCGGGATGCGGTGGAGATGATCATGGCTATGACGGCGGATCTGGATGTAAACGTGATCAAGATGTTTTTAAAGAGCGTGATCCTGTACCCGGTAGATTCGGTGGTGAATTTAAGCAACGGTGAGGCGGCCAAGGTGGTGGAAAACAATATGGATTATCCCACCAGGCCCAAGGTGGTTACGCTGGCGGCGGGCAAGGTGCTGGATCTGGCGCTGGACGTGAATTGTGCCAGCATTATTATTGAGTAGAGAAAGAGGGAAAAGTCTCCCAAAGGCGTATGGGCTGTTGGGAGACTTCATTTAAAATGGAAGATAAAGAAATGACCGAGTTATTTTAAAACCTGCCGATCCCCAAGGCTGTGTTAACGGTGGCTGTGCCTACGGTGCTGGGCGGTCTCGTCACCTTGGTGTATAATCTTGCAGACACTTATTTTGTGGGCATTTTAAACGACTCTATACAAAATGCGGCAGTAACCTTTGCTGCGCCGGTACTGTTGGCCTTTAACGCGGTGAACAACCTGTTCGGCGTAGGGGCTTCCAGCATGATGAGCAGGGCATTGGGCACAAAGGATCACGAGACGGTTTACAGAAGCTCTGCTTTTGGCTTTTACAGCGCCCTGGTCTGCGGCATCCTGTTTGCCTTTTTTTGTACTGTTTTGAAGGGTCCTCTCTTGGCGCTGCTTGGTACGACTCCGGAAAATGCGGCCCGGACAGGCTCCTATTTATTTTGGACCGTTACCTGCGGTGCGGTTCCGGCTATTTTAAATGTGGTGATGGGGTATCTTGTCCGCTCGGAAGGGGCCGCCCTTCATGCAAGTATTGGCACCATGAGCGGCTGCCTTCTCAATATTGCACTGGACCCGGTTTTCATTCTGCCCTGGGGGCTGAACATGGGAGCGGCCGGCGCAGGGTGTGCCACATTTATTTCCAACTGTGCGGCATGTCTGTATTTCTTTGTGCTGTTATACATCAAAAGAGGCTGTACCTTTGTCTGTATTCATCCGAAATATTTCGGATTCCGGAAGGCGATTGTGGCAGGCGTGTGCGGCGTGGGTATTCCGGCTGCCATACAAAATCTTTTAAATGTGACGGGAATGACCGTGTTGAACAATTTTACGGCGGCTTTTTCCTCGGATGCAGTAGCAGCCATGGGCATATCCCAAAAAATCAATATGATTCCCATGTATGTAGCCATGGGGCTTTCTCAGGGAATCATGCCGTTAATCAGCTATAATTTTGCGGCGGGAAATTATGAGCGTATGAAAAAGACGCTGCTGTTTTCCGCAAAGCTGACGGTAGGCTTTTTATCTGCCGCGGCATTGGGATATTATATAGGCGCCGAAAAACTGATAGCTCTGTTTATGAAGAAAGAAATCATCATAGAATACGGCTCCCGATTCTTAAGAGGAATGTGCCTGGCCACCCCCTTTCTGGCCACGGATTTTCTGGCAGTGGGTGTCTTTCAGGCTTGCGGGATGGGCAGAAAGTCGCTGGTATTTGCTATTCTGCGGAAGATTGTACTGGAAATACCGGCGCTGTATCTATTAAACGAATTGTTTCCGTTATATGGGCTTGCGTATGCCCAGACAGCAGCGGAATTCATTTTGGCGATTGCAGCGGTGGCTGTATTGCTCAGGATGTTTAACGGCTTTCAAAAAAAGGCGGAAGAAAGTGCGGAAAGCTTGAAAAATTATTGACGGACAGGGCGCCGAAGCACGCAGGGAGTGTGATGATGAAGAAGATACTTTTAATTGTAAGCGGAGTGATTGTGCTGGCGGTGTTTATTACCGTTTCGATTTTGGTTTTTAAAACGGCACGGGATTTTGAGGACGTTTCCCGGGAGCAGAAAACGGAGGAAGAGGATCGGAGTTCGCGTGAGCCGGGAAAAGAGGACCAGAGCCCGCGTGAGCCGGGAAAAGAGGACCAGAGCCCGCAGGAGCCGGAGGATATAAAAACGGAGAAAAAGGAATCCGAGACGAAGGGCGGGACTGCGGAAGCGGAAGGAGGCCGTCTTGCGGGTGATTCCCTGTATTACGGCCCTTTACAGGTGATTGGTACGAGTCTTTGTGACAGTGAGGGCAATCCGGTGCAGCTTAAGGGTATCAGCACCCACGGTCTGGCATGGTTTCCTGATTATGTGAATGAAGCCCTTTTTAAGGAGCTTCATGAGCAGTGGAATGTCAATGTGATCCGTCTTGCCATGTACACCGGAGAATACGGGGGCTATTGTACAGGCGGCGATCAGGGACAGCTGAAGCAGCTGATCAGGGACGGCGTGGAATATGCTTCCGGCCAGAACATGTATGTAATTATTGACTGGCATATACTTTCGGAAAGGGATCCGAATTCCTATAAGTAAGAGGCAAAGAGATTCTACGGAGAAATGTCAGCGTAATATGGGGA
>CAZAMX010000331.1:0-3364 GCA_964486095.1 uncultured Acetatifactor sp.
GAGAGGATTTGCCGTCTGCGGCGGTTACTCATTAGACTTCCGCAGCCGTGCGTCCGGAGCGTAAAGATACGGCACTGGAGGATATTTCCATTACCTTTAACAGGCAGGAGGACTTTGAATATATAGGCAGGGACAGCGATATTCGAGGCCTGGATGTTAAAAAGGCTATTGACGATATGAAGCGGGATCAGGTACTGCAGCAGTATCAGTATTTCGTGGGAAGTTCCCGCGGACAGGATGAGACGGAGGAAGCAGACGGCGTGGTGATCCGCAAGCTTTAAAGAAATGCAGGTTTATCATAAGGAATACCGGGAAGAACCGTAAAAGGTTTTCCCGGTATTTTTATCCGGCTTTTGGCGCTACCTTCCTTAAGAAGCGTCCCAGACACAGGAGGTATAATATGCCCAGGGCCAGCTGGCTGGCAAGGAGCCCCCAGAGATAGCCGGTGATACCAAAGCGGGGCACCGCAAGAAATACAAAGGCCAGACGGATCAGGAGGCAGACGGCATTCATGACGAAAATATGTCCGGCTTTTCCCAGACCCTGGAGGATGCTGGACAGGGTGGTGTCCAGATAGAGAAAGGGACAGATGAAGCCTAAGGTGGTAATGAAACGGCCGGCCAGGGGACTGTCAAAAAGCGAAGTGCCGATGCGGCTGCCGAAAAGCAGGAAGCCGGCCATGCAGCAGATTCCCATTAGCCCGCAGTAGCGAACGGTTTTCAGCGTGGCGTTTTTTACGGCCCGATAGTTTCCCAGCGCGTAGTTTTCGGAGATGACGGGAAGCAGCAGTACGGCTACGGAGCTGGTGAGGGCGTTGGGAAAGAAGATAAAGGGCATCGCCATACCGGTGAGCACGCCGTATACACTTAATGCGGTCGTGTTGTCATAGCCGTAGAGGCGCAGTCTGGCCGGGATGGATACGGATTCCACGCTTTGCAGGAGATTCAGGACAATGCGGTTCGCCGTCAGGGGAAGGGCCATGGAGAGCAGGCCGGGGTAAAGGGACCGCCTGCCTTCTGCCAGAGGGCGGGAAGCGGAATCAACGCTCCGGGGGCTTTGCCATATGGCAGCCAGGGAAAACAGCATGGAGCATAATTCTCCTATGGTCAGGCCCAGCACTGCTACGCTGATGGAGGGACTGCGGCCTGCGCCAAGGCTTTGCGCGGAGACAATGAACACACAGCCCACTCGGGCAATCTGCTCCAGCAGCTGTGAGGCAGCCGGAATTCCCGCTTTTTTGATGCCGTAAAAGTGACCGTTGACACAGGCGTGAACGGCGCTCATGGGCACGGAAAAGGAGAGAATCCGCAGCATGGCCGCGGTTCTTGACTCCTGCAGCAGCACTGAGGCGATAAAGTCAGCTCCGAAGTAAATGAGGGCATTGCAGAGCAGGGACAGAGGAAGAGAAATACTTAAGCCTGCCAGCATGGGGCGAAGGGAGGTCTTTTTTTGTCTGGCGGTCTGTTCCGCCGCCAGCTTGGAGATGGCAGTTTGGTATCCTGCCGCGGTCAGGGAAAAGGACAGTGACAGAACAGGGCTTAACAGCTGGTAGAGGCCCATGCCTTCCTCACCGAAAAGCCGGGAAAGGTAAATGCGGTAAAAAAAACCGATGATGCGGCTCACAAGACCGGTGAGAGTAAGGATAACAGTACCGACAATCAGCGGATGGCTGCTTTTTGATTTCATAGGACACCACATGAGATTGGTTTTATCTATTATATTCCCGGGAGGCAGTTGACAGAACGAACCGCGGATGCTATATTATGGATGAAATTCCCAGTAAAACAGTATGGATTAGCGCGATTTGAGATTCCGGGAAGGGGAATCATGGAGATTAGTGTGATGAGGAGGAACGGTATATGATCTATCTGGACAATGCCGCCACTACGAAGACGGCGCCCCAGGCGGTGGAGGCGATGCTTCCTTATTTCTTTGAGCAGTACGGAAATCCCATCGCTCTATATTCTTTAGGGTCTTCCGCGAAGAAGGCGATAAACCGGGCGAAGCGGACCATAGCGGGAGCCATCGGGGCAAAGCAGGAAGAGATCTACTTTACTTCAGGGGGCACGGAGGCGGATAACTGGGCGCTGAAGGCAGCGGCCGGTGCCTGCGCCGGGAAGGGAAGGCATATTATCACCACAAGGATTGAGCATCATGCCATTCTGCATACCTGTGAATATCTGCAAAAGGCGGGCTATGAGATCACATATCTGGAGGTGGATTCGGAAGGGCTTGTGGACCCGGCAGGGCTTCGGGCGGCAATCCGGCCGGATACCATCCTAATCAGTGTCATGTTTGCCAATAACGAGGTGGGTACCATAGAACCGATAGCAGAAATCGGAGCCATTGCCAGAGAGAAGGGGATATTATTTCATACGGACGCAGTCCAGGCCTTCGGTCAAATACCCATTGACGTGGAAGCGCTGCATATTGATATGCTCAGTGCCAGCGGGCATAAGATGAACGGTCCCAAGGGGATTGGTTTTCTCTATATTCGCTCCGGTATCAAGTTGGGACCGCTTCTCCATGGCGGCGCTCAGGAGAGGAACCGCAGGGCGGGAACGGAAAATGTTCCCGGCATTGTGGGAATGGAAGCGGCCACGGTGCAGGCGATGAAGGGGATGGAGGAAAAGGCGGCGAGGGAAAGCCGGCTGCGGGATTATCTGATCGAGAGGATTGAGAAGGAGATTCCGCACTGTCGTCTGAACGGGCACAGGACGAAGCGGCTGCCGGGTAATGTAAACTTTTCCTTTCTCTGTGCGGAGGGGGAGTCCATATTGATTATGCTGGACCTGAAAGGGATTTGCGCATCCAGCGGTTCTGCCTGCACATCGGGAGCCCTGGATCCCTCCCATGTGCTGCTTGCCTTGGGACTGAAGCAGGAGGAAGCCAGCGGTTCCCTGCGGCTGACACTTTCGGAAGAAAATACCAGGGAGGAGCTGGATTATGTGGTGGAGAGCCTGAAAGAGATTGTGGGCCGGCTTCGGGAAATGTCCCCTCTGAATGAGAAGCTTTAAAAGACCGGTATTTGGACCATAACAGAATTGAAAACCGTCGAATACATATGAGGCGGGAAAGAAGGGGAAAATCGAAAGCAGATGGGAAAATACAGAATTTTTGTTGTGGAGGATGATGAGGTCATTGCGGAGCAGATAAAGAATTATCTGGAGAAATGGGATTATGATGTGGTCTGTGCCCGGAATCTGCAGAACGTGCTGCAGGAGTTTACGGCAGCAGAACCTCATATCGTACTGCTGGATATAGGATTACCGTTTTATAATGGGTATTATTGGTGCGGGCAGATCAGGCAGGTGTCCCAGGTACCCATTATTTTTGTGTCCTCGGCAGGGGATAATATGAATAT
>CAZAMX010000332.1:0-3361 GCA_964486095.1 uncultured Acetatifactor sp.
ACTGTTAAGAATTAACTTTGCATATGACGCAGGATAAATCTTTCTATGCAAGGCGAAGGAATGAGGCGTACTGGGGGTACGCCGATTGACGACAACGCAGCATAAGAAGATTTAGACAAGTCAGATGTAAAGATTAATTCTTTAACAGTTCCTTAAGCCCGGGCAGCGTAAAAGGAAAGAACGGGGCAGGGAGTTTACTCACTGCTGCGTCCTTTCCTTTTTACGGCTATTCGGCGCAAGCCGAACAGGCGACAATCATTTTTGGATTATCGGCTGTTTACGTATTGTAAAAAGCAGAATCGTATATTACAATGAAAATTAAGAAATAAGTTAATGGAATAAATGAAAGAAAAAAATAATGGAGTTATTTGATTGAAGAGTTTATGGATGCTCTAATGGAAAAGATCGGAAATGATCCACGTACGAGTAAAACATATAGGAGTAAAATAGGAGTTTTTTATGATTTCATACTTTTAAAACTCAAGGAAACAGATGTTAATTATATCTATTTTTTAAATACGGCAAGTAAAGCGGTTCTGTTACAAAGCATTGAGTATTATATACAAGTAATATGCAGGCTGGGGCAGTTGCAAAATATGCAATCATACAGTTATTGGGAGAAGGGGTGCCTGCTTATGTCATCAGCAACTTTACGGATTATAGGGGAGAGGTGTTGGACTATTGCCAAGAAAGAATTGATGAGGATAGAGGGTTATTTTCATTAAACGAGAAAAGCCGGATTTTGGACTCTGCTTTAAGAAAAAGTGAATTATTTGATGACATGTAAATAGATGAAAAAGCTGCTTTTTGCGACAAGGTCAAAAATTATTTAGAATTGAAAAGGAAAAGAAGGTGACAGCTTATGACGTTGGAGGAAATTATATCTGGAGAATCCCAGTACCTTGAATTCAAACAGGAAGTGCCAGAAAAAAGTGGAACCTATATGAAAACGGTAGTAGCGTTTGCAAACGGCAGTGGCGGAAAGATTGTATTTGGGGTGGAAAATGATACGCTTAAGGTGACTGGGATCCCTCAGGCTGATGCTTTTCTTATTATGGATGGAATTACTTCGGCTATTTGTGATAGCTGTACTCCGATGATTACGCCTATTGTGACACTGGCATCTGTCGAAGAAAAGTTAGTAATTGTTGTAAATATAGTGCCGGGAGGTCAACGACCTTATTATCTTACTGCAAAGGGAAAAGAAAGTGGAACTTATATCAGGGTTTCTGGTACGACCAGACTTGCAGATCCTTTTGTATTAAGGGAGTTAGAATTTGAAGGTGCTAATCGTTGTTATGATCAGACTTATGCGGCGCCAGAGGAAGCGGTGGCGGAAGATGAAATTAACTCTCTGTGCGACAAAATGTATCAGTATGCGGTAGACCATTGCAAATCTGAGGAGTCGGCGGACAGGATCCAGCGCCCGACAAAGCAGAATTTACTTAGCTGGGGATTTATAGTAAAGCGGGGAGATGAATATTTTCCTACTAATGCGTTTATCCTTATGACCTGCAACACCTTTTCCCAGGCGACAATTCAATGTGCCGTATTCAAGGGAACAGATAGGGATGTATTTATTGACAGGAAAGAGTATGACGGGGATATTGTGGCACAGTTGGATGCAGCCTATGAGTATGTTTTACGTAACATTAACATGAGTGCAGAAATTAACGGATTATACCGTACAGATGTGTATGAATTGCCGACAGATTGCATTAGGGAGATGATATGCAATGCTGTGGTGCACCGTAGCTATCTGCACCCATCAAGCATTCAAGTGGCAGTGTATGATGATCGTGTAGAAGTAACTTCTCCGGGGATGCTATTTGGCAGCTTGAGGTTGAAAGATATTAGAGAAGGTATTTCCATACCTAGGAACCGGGCATTGGTGTATGCGTTTACTTATATGAACGTTATGGAACATTGGGGTAGCGGGATCCCGAGAATTATCAGGCGGTGCAGAGAACTTGGGTTAGAAGAACCAGAGTTAATGGAAATTGCGGGAAGCTTCCGTATTAACTTATTCCGTTTTTCTGATAAAACGAGAATCGGCAAAAACGCAGATAAAAGGATGAAGAGTACGGATAAAGTACGGATAAGTACGGATAAAGTACGGATAAGTACGGATAAAATAAATGACAATTATGAAAAGATTATTCAATATATAGAAGAAAAAGGAACGATAACAAATAGAGAAGTCCAAAATCTGCTACATGTGAAGGATTCCCGTGCGCTGAAAGTTTTAAAAGAAATGGTCGAAGTTGGGTTGTTGAAAAAAGAGGGGAAGTTGAGAGGAAGTTATTACAAATTAAAATAGTTTCGGAAGGGTCAATACCCCGTAGCTCGGGCTACGGGGGTTGACTGAAAATATGCCCCTTCAGCATTAAGTTCAAACAGGCGGTCACTCTTTCAAACCGGCTTTATTCCATGCGTGTGATAAAATATCTTTTAATACCAGCATAGCATCTAAATCATTATATCCATATCTGTTTTTTAGACTGTCAAGCAATTCTGTTATTCTGATGATATAATCAGCAACATCAACTTTTTCCTGATAGCTCGTTAATACCGGATATTTTTTACCCCATACATTTGTCCAGTCAATTTTTTGTTCTGTTTTTTCACTTGTATTTTCGATGATCTGCTCAATCTCTTTTGCTTCGATGTCAAAATCTATCAATTCGTCCATAGTCACATGGTATAAAGTGGATAAATGCTTAGATTGCCATATATCCGGTAATGTTTCATTAAGCTCCCATTTCGAGATGGTCTGTCTGCTTACACCTAATTTTTCAGCAACTTCCTCTTGTGATAACCCGCTTCTTTTTCGTGCATTAAAAAGACTGTTTCCCAAACTCATGATGATTGCCTCCTGTATGTTGATGAAATAAATTATAAAGGGTATACAGGTGAAAATCTACCAATTGAAATTTACAATTTTGCCCGTTTTCTTAACATTCTGAAAACAAAAGGATGCAGGTGAAAAGGAGATTTGTATCAAAATGCGGCCCTGGGTGCGGGAAAAACGATGATCTCACTTAGAGAGACTTTTCCAAATCATTAAATTAGCCTCTGACCAACTTTCACAGATCAATCCAGATCCCTTCATCGTGGATGCTGGCTCTCTCCACCGCGCGGTAGAACCGCTGAGCCTCGTCATTGGCTGCCATCAAGGCGATAAGCTGGACCGCCCCAGCCTGCTTCATCCTGTATCGCAGTTCCGCAAGCAGGGCCTGGGCAATCCCGGCGTGACGGCTGCTTTTGATCACACAAATCCAGTCCAGATAACCATTCACTGTGCCGTCAAATCGGCTGGTAAGAAGAGTGCCGTCAATGCGGCCCACCACTTTTCCGTTCT
>CAZAMX010000333.1:0-3335 GCA_964486095.1 uncultured Acetatifactor sp.
TCGCGCAGCAGCTTCTGCGTGAGGGGCATTCTCCCAATGATGCCAGCGAGTTGTCAGGCTTTCACAACTATTCCAATTTATCCCGCTTTTTCTCCAAACAGACCGGCTGTTCTCCCAGGCAGTACCAAAGTCTTATCAGGCAAAATCGACAAAGCTTTTCTTCGGACCAAGATAAGAGTCCGGAAGCCTGATTTCTTCCTGCCACAGCACGATTCTTTCCAATACGATTGCCGGACTCATCCCATAAAATCGGAGACGGTTCTCTCCTTTCCGGCAATCTATTATGCTTTCTGCCATTTTTATTCCATCAATTGCTTCCCGCTCCCACTGGGCACTCAGGAAAAACTGTTTTTCCTCCTCTACAGTATTAATGACCTGCATTTCTCCCTCATTTACCGAAAAACCAAGATACTGCCTGGGCTCATATACCACCGGAGTGGAAGGCGCAAGATAAAAGCGCACCCTGTATTTTGCTTCCTTCTCTGCGAGAAAACGGTATTCTACATACGGCCGTTCTGCCTCGTTTACAAAATCTGCGGTAACCGGAAAAACCTTGATGCCGCTTCCCGTCCTGCCGTATGGCTTCAGCACCTGAAAACGCCCGTTTCCCACCGCTTGGCTAATTACATAATCCTCAGCTTCCATGGCCACATATCCGTCCCGTTCCAAAAATACGCCAGGTGACGTACGCTCCGGTGCTTCCGCCTCCACGCAGATTTCCGTTTCGCCATAGCCTGCGTTATATACCCGGAAGCTTCCCTTTTCCCGCCCTTTCAGCAGTTCCTTGTGGATATGAAGGCAAATGCGCTGATTCTCATATACTACTCCCCTTACGGACGAGAAAGACAGCCAGACACAATCCGTTTCAATTCGGTACCGCACAGGCTGCGCACTTGCACAGGCAATATCAAAGAAAATCCGATCCACATCCGGTCTCAGGCCCTCTCTCCATATCTGCCGCCGATCCGTCCACTGGCTTCCAATCAGATAATTTTCATCATCCACTCTGGCAAGGATCATCCGCGGCTTATTGGCAGGATAAACATACTGTCTGACAGGATATTTATTGTCATCATCATTCCAATGGGTAAATCCAATATGCTCGGAAAGCCCAAATCCGTTAAAATATCCGTCATCTATCTCATGATATTCTTCCGTCAATCCCTTGTCTCTGATAAAACAGTCCCTTATTTCATCGGCAAGACGATTAGCCTCAACCCTGTTCTGCGCCGCATACAGTGCGTTTCTCCCGGCAAGGATCCACATTTTCATCAGATTGGCAGTCCCACAGGCCGGATAATAAATCAGGGAAAGATATGCCGCCACCATTTTCTGCGGGCACTTTGCTTTCAGCCCGTCACAGATTTGCAGAATATCACAGGAGGTCTGAAGCACCGCTTCCGCTTCTCCAAAATGCACCGGATGATAGGTTTTAGCATTCATGGTCTCATGCTTTCTCCTCGCCAGCAAACCTGTGTAGGCCCACATTACCTTTTCCATCCTTTCAAGATCCTGTGTTTACAAAAATCTGACTGAAATTGGCATTTAACCACTTTTTCGTATATTTTTCCGTAACGGCGGCATCTTCACCTCCCCAGGCGCGAATATCATATGCCAGATCCATAAAGAAAGGCCAAATTCCTGGGTTCCAATATCGCCGATGTTCGTTACCCAGATCTGCCGAACCCCATACTCATACGCCATCGTCATCTGCTCCCATACCCGCGGCAGATACGTTGATCCGATCCATTGGAAGGAATGGGCGCCTCCGTGCATGTCCATATGATAATACATGCCGTATCCGCCCTTATGCTCTCTCATCTCTTTTGTGGGAAGCGTTCGGGTATAGCCATGATTATTATCGGAGAGGATCAACGTCACCCCTTCCAATTCAGGATCACCCATCAAACCGGGTACTTCTTTGTTTCCGTAAAAGAATTCCTCTACCTCAGTAAACAGTACCAGCTGCCTTGGAACCTGATTCAAATCCTCATGAATCGTCTCGCGGATTAACCTATTCTGTGTTTTCAGCACGTTACGTAGAAGATCGATGTTCTCTGTAAGGGACGCCTCCTTTCCCAGAATCGCGGTATCGTTCTCTCCCCGCATTCCCATGGTTATCACATTTTCAAACTCTCTGTTGCGCAGCAGCCCGTCACGCCAGAAACGGGTAATCCCTTCCCTGTTGGAAAGAAAGCTCCAGGCATCACCGTAAACCGAAGTCCCGCCTCTGACCATGCCGTATTCCCCTCCGCTTCTCATGCAGGGTTCATGGTGCGAGGTGCTCATTACCACTCCATATTCATCCGCAAGCTGAGCGCTTAACAGTCCCGGACCATCCAGATTGAAATTTGAAGCCCACATAGCAGGCCACAGATAATTTCCCTTCAGGCGCAGGAGCAGTTCAAATACCCGTTCATAGCATTCCGCATTCATACCCCCGAAATGGGTTCTGGCCCATACACCGAAAGCAGGCCATTCATCATTAATAAAGAACCCTCTGTAGCGGACTGACGGCTCATTTGAGATCAAATTGTCCCCTTCCGTCAGTGTTACACTGTCCCGTCTGGCCGGCCAGACATGATTCCAGTTTACCAGCGGAGAAACACCGATTCGTTCCGACAGATGATACAATCCGTAAATCGTTCCTCTTTTGTCGCTTCCTGCAATCACAAGAGCAGTTCCCATTCCGGGCAGCGGTTCCTCTACGATTTGAAACAAATAAACCTCCCATTTCCCGCGGATCTCATTCAGGCATATTTTTCCTTTTTTATCCAGTTCATCCAGCATTGGACTGCGTCCGATTGTTCCATACAGAACGACAAAATCCGCTCCTTCCCCTTCACATCCTTTTTCTTCCATTTTCCGGCCTTCAGGATAATGCCCCGTCACCAGCTCAATATCCTTCCTGACATGATCTGCCGTCCTTTTTACTCCCGGCCAGGCACTTCCTTCTTCATAAAATCGAAGCCCCGGTCCAATAACCACTTTTCCCTTCTCCACTTTTTTAAGCCCCTCCCTTCGGTCCATTCATACCTAAAAACTTTACTGTCTGCCGCAAATTACCCGCCGGATCTATTATAGCAAAGAAAAAGAAAAGGCAGCTACCAATAAAGCCACCTTTTCTTTGCATATTCCGGCCTTCACTTGATCCCATTCAGGTCCTGATACAGGTTCTTCGCATAAGAATCTGTCATTCCGCTTATAAAATCTGTCACCATTAAGAACCTCAAATACAAATTACAGGCCTCGTCATCTGTTTTTGCATGAAAATAATCTTCACGCAGATTTTCCGGAATCAAAGCACACAATTTCTTATCCTTTTGAGTCTGTTT
>CAZAMX010000334.1:0-3307 GCA_964486095.1 uncultured Acetatifactor sp.
AACAAGCTCGAATAAATCAACGAACCAACAATTTGGTCGGTACAAACATCAGAAAATTAAGAATACAGCATAACCTGAGGAATGCAGATATTGTCGCCAAGCTGCAGCTGGAAGGGGTTGAAATCAGTACAAGTACCTATAGTAAGGTAGAGAGTGGTACGAATAATCCCAGTGTAGACCTTCTGTTCGCATTGACCCATATTCTGAACTGCGATTTTAATGCTCTTTTTGCACTGTCTTAGCATGCTGTCAGCCCTGTCGTTTCGTCCTCACAGACACCAAAAAGGCTATAACCACTATTGTTATAGCCCTTTTTTTCATTTTATTTGCTTTCTGGAATAATTCTTTCATCGGTTTCATTCGCCGCCGGCTTTAAAATTATAGATTGGCTTTATGATCTGTACAATAGTCACTGTATCACCAATATTATTCACAATATCATCCATACCCTTGTATGCCATTGGACACTCGTCTAAAGTGTCCTTATTTACTGATGTCGTATAAATACCACTCATCTGATTCTTAAATTCTGATACTGTAAAAGATTCCTTTGCCGCCGATCGACTCATCAGCCTTCCTGCGCCGTGTGGTGCCGACTGGTTCCAATCGTCATTTCCTTTCCCGACACAAATAAGTGAACCGTCACGCATATTAATCGGAATAAGTAACTTTTCGCCTTTTCTTGCTGAAACAGCCCCTTTTCTCAGAATCATAGCTTCTGTATCAATATAATTATGAATGGTCGTAAATTGCTCTGTCACATGAACTTTCATTCCCTTTATAATCTCATCCATCATCGCCTGCCTGTTTAACTCAGCATATCTTTGAACTATTTTCATATCATGAATATATTGTTCAAACAGTTCCTCAGATACATAAGCCAGTTGTCTGGGAATATTTGTTCTTTTTGTATTTTTCAGCGCAGTAATACTTTTTTGAATTTCCCTTTCTTTTCCCTGTGCTTTTAAATCGGCAATTAGGCCATCAATATCTTTTTTCGAAGTGCCGTTTAATCTCTTATATCCTTCTTCCTGATAATAATTTGCTACCTCCAACCCTAAGTGCCGGCTGCCGGAATGCACTACGATATAAATATTCCCTTCTTCATCTTTATTTGCCTCTATAAAATGATTACCGCCGCCCAAACTGCCAAGACTCTTTTCTGCTCTTCCAGGATCTATGGACCTGTAACAAAACAAATCCTCCAAATTTACTTCATCAAAATATCTATGAGTTTTCTCTCGCACATTAAATCCGGATGGGATTTTTTCATAAATTAATTTATCCAATTTTTGCAGCTCAATATGAGATTCTTTAATTTTGACGGTTTCCATTCCGCACCCGATGTCTACCCCTACCAGATTAGGAACAATCTTATCTGTGATTGTCATTGTAGTTCCAATTGTGCATCCGGCACCTGCGTGTATGTCGGGCATCAGCCTTATTTTGCTTCCGGCAGTAAATTCCTGATTAAGCAAAAGAAGCACCTGTGAAATAGATGCTTCATCTACAACGTCGGTAAAAATCTTTGCTTCATTATATTTTCCTTTCAGTTCTATCATAAATCCTCCGATCGAATTTGTGCTATCACCACATGATTTTTAAAAACACAAAAAGTCCAGAACACTTGATTTTACAAGGTTTCTGAACTTCTTTCCAGTAGCGAGAGGGGGACTTGAACCCTCGACACTGCGGGTATGAACCGCATGCTCTAGCCAACTGAGCTATCTCGCCATTTCCCGGCAAAGGCCGGAGTGGAAGTTATAGGGCTCGAACCTATGACCCTCTGCTTGTAAGGCAGATGCTCTCCCAGCTGAGCTAAACTTCCGTCAGTCGGTCACTTCGATAACCGACTGAATTAGTATACCCCGTGACAAACGATTTGTCAACACTTTTTTACATCTTTTCCGGTGCCGAGAACCCCAGCAGATCAATACAGGTCTCCAGCACATCCCTGGTGAGCAGAAGCAGGGCAATCAGTCCCTCCCGCCTGCCCTCATCCGGCTCTCCCAATATCTTTGTCTCATGATAAAAATGATTAAAGGCATTGGCAAGGTCATAAATATAGGCGCATACCTTATGCGGTGCCGTCTCTTCCGCCGCACTCTGCATCATGGTATTAAACTGTACCAGTGCCATCATCAAAGCCTTCTCCGACTCATTGAAGGCTTCCTTAAACGTAAGCCCCTCCAATTTTCCACCCTGCTCCTTGTATTTTGCCAGAATGGACTTGATGCGCACAATCGTATACAGAATATAGGGGCCGGTATCTCCCTCAAAGGAAGTAAACTTGTCCGGATCAAAAATATAATCCTTGGACGCCTGATTGGAAAGATCTCCGTAAAGCAGGGCAGATACCGCCACAAGATCAGCCACCTTTCTGGCCTCTTCTTCGGGCATTTCCCGGCCTTCTTTAATCTTCCTGTACATTTCATCCTTTGTTTCCTGAATCAGGGTTTCCAGGCGCATAACGCCCCCGTCTCTGGTCTTAAAGGGCTTGCCGTCCTTACCGTTCACCGTTCCGAAGCCGATCCATTTTAAGTCCGTCTCCGGCTTCACCAGTTTGGTCTTGCGGGCGCAGCGGAATACCTGATCAAAATAAAGGTCCTGACGCTTGTCCGTCAGATAGATAATCTGATCCGGATGATACAGGCGCATACGCTCCATAATGGTGGCAAGGTCCGTAGTATTGTACAGGGAAGCTCCATCGGATTTTAAGATCATGCAGGGCGGCACCTCCTTGGTATCCGTCTCTTCCTTTACATCCACCACCAGGGCACCTTCGCTGATATGGGCATAGCCCCCTTCCTTCATGTATTCTACCATCTCCGGAATCAGATACTGCACGTCGCTCTCACCCTTCCACAGATCAAACTCCACATTCAGGCTGCTGTAATTCTTTTTCAGGTCGGACACGGATACGTTCATCATCTGCTGCCAGAGCGCACGATACCCCCGGACTCCTTCCTGCAGTCTGCGGGTGGCGTCCATGGCCCTGGCCTTATACTCCGGATCCTCCTTGGATCTGGCGCTGGAGGCAGGATAAATTTCCTCCAGCTCGGAAATGGTAAAAAGCGCCTCCTGCGGATACTCTCCCGTATAGCCTTCGTCAAAATAAACCAGCTCCGGCTGTCTCTCCCGGATGCCCTCGATCACCAGCCCCATCTGCAGCCCCCAGTCCCCTAAATGAGCGTCGCCGATGACCTCATGGCCCACATAGCGATTGATGCGCTTAATACTCTCCCCGATGACCGCGGAGCGCAGATGTCCCACATGAAGGGGCTTCGCCACGTTTGCCCCGCCGTAA
>CAZAMX010000335.1:0-3299 GCA_964486095.1 uncultured Acetatifactor sp.
ACAACAACCTAATGATAAACAAACTGACAATATGGGAGGTGCTATGCCTGATAAGATTTTCTTCCGGTACTTCTGTGTAGGGTGCAATGGTCATCAATCCCTCTACACGGATTCCCGGCAGCTTTGCTGCCGCCTCTGCCAGTCCTAAAGCCTCCTGAACCGTTACGCCGAACTTGCTTTCCTCTTCCGCCACATTCACCTCCAGCAGGATTCGCACGGTCACCTGTTTTTTCACGGCCTCCTTGCTGATCTCTTCCGCCAGCTCCAAAGAATCTACGCTGTGGATCATCCAGACCTTACCCACAATATACTTCACCTTATTCCGCTGCAGATGCCCGATCATATGCCAGCGAATGTCCGCCGGCAGAACCGGCATCTTCTCCATCAGCTCCTGAACCCTGTTTTCCCCAAAGTTCCGGATTCCCGCATCATAGGCTTCCTGAAGCATTCCGACGGGCTTTGTCTTGCTGACCGCAATCAGACTCACCTGATTCCTGTCCCGCCCGGCTCTACTGCACGCTTCCGTGATTTCCTTTTCTACAAATTCAATGTTCTCCCGAATCATCTGCAATTTCTCCTGTCTCTGTTTTTTGGTATAATTTCATGCTTTTCTTTTTATCTGACCGCATTGCCAAAAACACGCTCTGCCAGCTCCTGACAATATCCTAATGAAAAGCTTTCGTCCTGCTTCAAAATCTCATTACGCGCCGCAAGCTCTTCCGTATATTCCGAAAGGGAATAAACCGTCACGCCGCCGAAGCCCTTCTCCAGATGACAGACCACGGGCAGCACCCCATACTCCGTAATCACCGCTTCTCCGTTTTCATCCAGGCCGATGGTAACCTGTGCCATCCCGCCCACCATACGGTTGGCAACGCCTGCCCCGGTGCCGGAGGTCCAATTCACAAAATTTCCCAGAGAAAAATAAACAAGCGCCTGATTTCCGTTTTCCGCTGTTACCTGCTCTATGGGCTCGATCACATGGGGGTGAGTCCCCAGAATCAGGTCTGCGCCGTTCTCCACAAAAATTTCCACCCAATTTTCCTGATTTTTCGTCTGTTCCAGCACATATTCCTTCCCCCAATGAGGACAGACCACTACAAAATCAGCAAGCTCTTCCGCACGTTTCAGGTCCGCGATCACCCTGTCCTTATCAAGCAGATCAACCGCATAAGGCATATCCTCCGGCAGCGCTATGCCGTTGGTGCCGTAGGTATAATTCAGAATGGCAATGCGGATTCCCTGCTGCTCGTACACGTAGATTTCCTGCTGTGATTCCCGGCTGTCATGGATGCCCAGCACCGGCGTGTCAGGATAATTCTCCCGCCAGAAAGACAAACAATTTAAAAGCCCCCTTTTCCCCTTATCCAACGCGTGGTTTGTGGCGTGCAGTACAATGTCAAAGCCCGCTTCCATCAAAGCATCTCCCAGCTCGTAGGGCGCATTAAAGGCCGGATAGCCGGAGACCCCAAGCTCCGCCCCGCCAATGATAACCTCCTGATTCACCAGCGCCAAATCTGCCGCCTGGATTTCTTCTTTTACATTGGCGAATATCGCGCTGAAATCATAGCCTCCCTCCGGCTGCTTACCGCTTTCCGCCAAAGGCGTATGCAGCAGAATATCCCCCACCATCACCAGCCGTATTTCCGGCGGCGGAGCAGACTCCGAGGCCGGTTCCGGAGTCAATAATGTTTCCCGTTCCGGCTCAGCAGCAGGAGTCTCCGTCTTCTGCTGACTCTGTTCCACGGCCGATTCCAGCACAGCCTCCTGCGCCGGACCGCCGCAGCCCCAAAGCATAATCAATGACAGAAGCAAGCAAAGAAAAGCACTCCCGGCTTTTATTCTGTAACCTTTACTGTTTATCACTGCAATTTTCATCCTGATACCAAAAATAACGATTGAACTATTTCCTCCAGCGCGTTTTCCCCTTTTGATGCAGTAAATTCCTCACTGCTCCCGATACTGAATAAACTGGTCGTCCGTAACCGCCGCCGCATCCAGTACAATATAATCATATACATTCAGCCCATACTTCGTATTTGACTTCACAATGGCATATTCATCATTCTGATACAGGATATTCACCTGTTTAAAATCCGCATACCCCTTGTTCATATTATAAACACCAATCAGGGTCGCCCTCTTGCTGATCACATAAGTCTCCTGTCCGTCCAGCTTATATAAAATATCTCCGGCGTTCAGGATGGAACTGTCCAGATAATACTCTTTTGTTTCACTGGAATAGTTATACACCTCCACCTCCAGCAGCTCGCTGGAGATCGTCCCGTCCTCTAAGTAGCACTGCCTCATGATGCTGTCCCCGCCGTTATTTCCGCCCGGGATCAGGAAATCCTCCGGGATCAGGAAAAAGTCCTTCTGCACAATAGAGGAAAGGGGTATCTTCAAGCCGGTCTCGTCCTCCACGATCAACTCAACCTCAAGGAACCTGTCATTGATAAAGGTAATCATGGAATTGTTAAAATCCAGCCGAAGATAGGTATTCCCGTCGGCATTGGTAAGCATGTACACCTTCCCCCAGGATTCATATTGATTCTTAAGGAAGCGCACTCTTACATATTCTTCCTCCATAAGCTTCGCCCCCCTGACCGGGTCCATGGGAATCACCAGAGACCAGTTCTCACTGGTGCAAAGCTTATATACCGGATCATTTAAGGCCATCAGGGAATTACTGAGCATCTGCTTTTTCTCATAATTACTGTTCTTGGGATCCAGAATTTCCGCCGTCACATCCTGGGGCCTTAAGTCCTCGTATCCGTCCACCCAGTAGGAAACAATGCCCGTATAAGGCGCATAGGAATAATTGATAATGTTTACGGCGCCGCCGTTCATCTCGCTGATATTTGCCAGCATGTTTACGTTCGCAAGCTTCAGTACCGTATTCTTCAAAGAATTTTTAAAGTCATAAACACTGGAATAATAAGCGCTGTCATAGCTGTGGACAAAATTGACAATCTCGCTGCGAAACTCGGAAAGATCCTTGTTGCTCAGCGCATTCTGCCCCAGATCCGCCGTGTTAAACTCTTCGTTCAGTCTTCCGGTTTCGTCAACTATGTAAACCAGCCCGTTCTTTGCCAGGCGTTCTCCCTCTCTGGCATAATAATTTACATATCCTGCCGCCTGATTATACATTACGGTCTCTTCCCTGATGATAATTCCCCTGGACACATTATCAACGGCGAGAGAGCCCTCCTGGACCTCATAGCGCACGATATGACCGGTCTGGAAATATATGATGACACAGACGATCACGTAGATTAAGATGACGCCGAAAATAATCA
>CAZAMX010000336.1:0-3295 GCA_964486095.1 uncultured Acetatifactor sp.
TCCTGCCTTCGTTTCGGGCAGGCTGAAAGGAGATAATAAAATTATATGAAAAACAAAGTTTTAACCGTTGTCAGTGTCATTATGCTTTTTGTCCCTTGGACAATTCTCCCGCTTCGGACCTTTGATTGGGCATTAGAATTGCCTGTCGCTGAAATTATGATCGCCTGCTACGCTGTGTTTATGATTTTCAGCGGACTATTCACCATTATGGCATATTTCATGGCAAGGGCAAGAAACAATTTGATGAAGCTCTGTTTGATTGTAAACAGCCTTTATGCCGTTGCAGGTGTTGTTTTCCTAGGAATGATGATTAATACGCAGCTTATGCAAAAATAACTTACTGGATAAGGTAGAAGCTGCTATTATGGAACGGCTTCCAATGGCAGAATCGTTTGAACCCTATCATTCGATTCGGGAGCGTAAATATACGTGCAGAACGCCAGGGCAAATAGCCTGCCGGGACTTTCTATCGCTCATAATACTGAGCCTGGGCATGCCACAGCTCATAATACCTGCCCTTCCCGTCAGCCAGAAGCTCTTCATGGGTGCCAACCTGCACAATCCTGCCCTTGTCAAATACCGCAATCCTGTCGCAAAACCAGCAGGAAGACAAGCGGTGGCTGATATAGATGGCGGTTTTGTCTCCCACGATTCGGTCAAACCGGGAATAGATCTCCGCTTCGGCCACAGGATCCAGCGCTGCCGTAGGCTCATCTAAGATAATAAAGGGAGCATCTCTGTATAGAGCTCTGGCAAGGGCTATTTTCTGGGCCTCGCCTCCGGAAACATTCACACCGTCCTCATCAAAATTCTTGTAAATCGGAGTATCCAGCTTTTTCTCCATCCTGGCATACCGCTCCCCAAAGCCCACCTCTGCCAAAATCCGCTCCGCCTTTTTTGTATCCCAGCTTTCCCCTGCCGCCACATTACAGCCAAGAGACATGGCCAAAAGGGTATAGTCCTGAAAAACCACCGAAAATATGTCCAAATACTGTCTGTAATCATATTTGCGGATATTAAAATCGTTCATAAAGATTTCGCCCTGCGAGGGATCGTAAAGGCGGCAGAGCAGCTTGATAAACGTGGTCTTCCCGCTGCCGTTTACGCCAACCACCGCCAGCCTCTCTCCCACCTTCAGCTTCAGATTGATCCCCTGAAGCGCAAATCCTTCCGTTCCCGGATAGCGAAAGCTCACATTCTTAAATTCAATATCATACCTTTTATCACTGCGCTTTTCCACTGCAAGACTTCCCTGATACATATCATTTTTCATGTCCAGAAAATCAAGGTAGGTCTGAAGATAGGGTTCATTGTCCTTCATCCCGCTGATGAGCCTGAAAAAATTCCCGATGCTGCCTGTAAATCTTCCCAGATACCCCACATACTTAATGACGCTCCCCACAGGAAACGCCCCCTGAACGCAATAAAATACCACAATCAGATACGCACACAAATCCATTGCCTTTATCACTGCTTCCATGGGTACGGAATACCAAAAACCCTTCCGCTCTGCCTCGGAAAAAACCTCCAGGTGCCTTTTGTTGAATTTCTCTTCCACCCTTGAAATCAGATCCTGCTGGCGGTAAATCCGGTTATCCAGGCCGGAGGTACTGTGGCCGCTTCCCAAACGATTCTCTTCCAACATTTGATCCCCCATCTTCGTCCGGTACAGTGATAATTTTCGATCATATATAAAATTCCCCACTACATTCAGACCGATGCAAACCAGCATAGCCGCCAAAAGCAAGACTCCCGTTTTCCGGAAGCCCACCCGCAGGATAGCCGTCAGCATTTCGGAAAAAAGCAGCAGACCAAAAATAAAATCCACCAAAGTTTCCATGAAAATTTCCGTTCTGTGCCGCATCTGCTGAACACCATAAGAATTCACCCAGGCATTCTCTATGATCCTGCGGCGATGCTGCCTGATCTTCGGATCCTCCAGCTTTTCATAATCCAGCGACAGAACCTTGCGGTTAAAGACCGCTGCTTCCTCATTTTCCTGGATCTTCAGCTGTATATCCGTCTTTCTGTATAAAAACGCCCCCAGGCTGCGGATCAAAAGATTCCCGATCAGGGTAACCACCACCAGGACATAAATCTCCTTCCTGCCCCGTTCTTCATAAAGAGCAGTGACAATCTCCGAGGACAGCCACAGATTAAAATAGGGCGTACCGCTGTTAAAAAGAATCTGTAAAAATTTCAGGGGAAAATATTTGGAGTTATAGGCGCTGTACACCTGCAGCGCTCTCATTGTCACACTTTTTTTCATGTCTATGCTTCGCCTCCTGCCGTCAGGGGCATTTGTCCCTCACTGTAATATTTACTTTGCACCCCGAACATGTAGGCATATCTGCCATTTTGTCTCATCAGCTCTTCATGAGTTCCGCTCTCCAGAATCCGCCCGTCCTCCAAAAGAACAATGCGGTCACAAAAACGTGTGGACGCAAAGCGGTGTGAAATATAGATAGAGGTTTTACCCATGGTCAGCTGCCGGTATTTCAGGTACAGATTGTTCTCGGCAATGGGATCCAGCGCCGCCGTAGGCTCATCCAGAATCAGGATGGGACCGTCCTTGTAAATGGCCCGGGCCAGGACCAGCTTCTGCATCTCGCCGCCTGACAAGTCCACGCCGTCGTCATAAATGCCCCGCATCAGGTGAGTGTCTATCCCCCGGGACAGCGCGGAAATTTTTTCATAGATGCCGGCGGCCTTCATGGCTGCAATCGCGTCCTCTCTGGCAGTGGGCCGCTTGGGATCAACGCCCGCCACAAACTCAAAGCAGGTAAAGGCCACGGCCTTGACCTCCTGAAAGACGGCGGAAATCAAAGAATAATAGTCCTCGATATTATACTCTTCTATCCGTCTTCCCCCTACCAGAATCTCCCCTCTGGAAGGGGTATACATTCCGCAGATCAGCTTGATCAGCGTTGTCTTGCCTGCACCGTTAACACCCACCAGCGCAAGACTCTGCCCGCTCTCCACACACAGATTAATTCCTTTCAGGCAGTAGTCCTTTCCCCCGTCATAGCGATACCATACATCCCTTAACTCAATCTTCACCGGTCCTTCCGGCAGGCTGCACCCCTTCCCGTGGTTAAACCGGCTGGGATACTCATAAAACTCCCGGTAACGTGCTATTTTTTCTGCCCGGGTATTCAGCTTCGCCACGGACCGGATAATTCCCTGAAGGAAACCGGCAATTCCGCCTACGAGCCCAAAATAAAAGACAAATTCACCTACGGTCAGATTTCCTGCAAACAATGCCCCCGTCAGGATGGCATAAGCAATACCGTTT
>CAZAMX010000337.1:0-3276 GCA_964486095.1 uncultured Acetatifactor sp.
TATACGGAAAGCGAACGAAAAGCCATTTTAAAGGCATATAGAGGCTATTACGGCGGCAGACAATGGAAAAAATCCATTTATGAGCTATACCGGGAATTCCTGGCTTTACAGAGGGAGAAATATGGCACGGCTTACGAGGACGGTGCCAGCAGCCAAGATAATGCTTTTGATGTATATGATCTGGCGGCGCTGGCGCTGCTGTACAAAAGAGTAAAAGAGACGGAGGTAATCAGCGAGGCCCATCATATCGTCATTGACGAAGCTCAGGACTTCGGCATGATGGCTTATCGGGTACTTTACGCCTGCATCAAGGACTGCACCTATACCGTCATGGGTGACGTGTCACAGAATATCCACTTTGGTTTTGGATTAAGGGATTGGGAAGCACTGAAGAATCTGCTTCTTAGTGATCCCATGGACTCCTTCGGGGTTTTGCGCAAGAGCTATCGAAACACGGTGGAGATCTCAGAATTTGCCACAAACATCCTGCGGCACGGAAGCTTTTCCATTTACCCGGTGGAGCCTATCATCCGCCATGGAAATCAGGTTACCGTGGAACGGGTTACCCAGGGCGTGGCTGCGGAAGACTTTTTTCGGCGTATTGCCGAAATCTGCCGCAGGTGGCAGGAGCAGGAGCTTGACACGATAGCCGTAGTATGCCGAAACAATGAGGAAGCTTTGAAAACGGCAAGGCAGCTTTCAAAGTATATTGAGATTATGGAAAGTGATCTGGAAAAGGTAAACTTCGGCAAGGGCATCATGGTGCTGCCGGTGGAATACACCAAGGGACTGGAATTTGACGCGGTACTGATCTTAAATCCCACGAAAGAAGCCTATCCCATAGATGACGGCCACGCCAAGCTGCTCTATGTAGCTGCAACCAGAGCTTTGCATGAGCTGCATATTCTCTGCCGGGGAGAAGCTACCGGTCTGCTGGAAAAGGCACCGGAACGAAAAGCAATGGAAGCGAAGGCTGCCGCAGTCAACACTCCTGCTGCAAGCAGCGGAGGACAAGCCTGCGGTGCTGCAAACGGCGGGGTGCAATTACCTGCCGTGGCAAAAGCCGAAGATACATTAGTCACAAACAAGCCTGCTGCAGATGCCTCCGCAGAGAGGAAAGGCGGAGAAAGACCCCGGGCAAAGGCGGATACCTCCGTATTACAAAAACAGGAGAAGGTGATCCGGCTGAAATCCTCCGGCACCTCGGTAAGCAGGCAATCTCCGGTGTCAGCGCCGAAGCAGGCAGTATCTCATCAGCCGGATCGGTTCCCCGGTGGCAATTTGCCGTCTCCGGTCACAATGTCCCCGGCCACAACGGCTCCTGCCTTCGTAGGCAGACCGTCCTCAGCCACAGCAGCGCCGGCCTTCGGAGACATGCCGCCCACGGAAATGCTGCGCCCCAGAGGCCACTCTAAAATCAGCCTCAGCGTGAAATGGGTATCCAGGCAGGCGGACGGCCTGTATCTGCAAAGCCAATATGGCACCCTGCGGATCAGTCCGGTGGGAAGCGGTATTCTCCGCATGACCTTTGCCAGAGGAACGGCCGTAAAGGGAGACACACATCCGCTGATTGCCTGGCAAAAAAACGACCGCAGCTGGAAATACCGGGATAATGGCAGAACAGTGGAGCTGACCACCGGGGAAATCATCCTGCAGGCGGAAAAGGCTACCGGTGCAGTCAGATACCTGGATGCAAAGGGAAATCTGCTTTTAAGCGAACGCAAAACGGAGGGAAAACAGTGCGACGAAAAGGGCTCCTGGCTGTTCCTGGAGCTGCAAAAGGGTGAACAGCTCTTTGCGGGTTCCATGGAACCAGGTGGTCCCATGGGCTCCAGCGATCCGCAGGGGGTCTTAAAGCTTCGAGGCAGCGCCAGATATATTTCTACCGGGAACGGACTTCCATTCCTGCTGTCAGATAAAGGCTACGGTATTCTGCCTGCCACATCCGGCTCTGTTATCAGCTGTGACATTCCTGCCTATGGCACCTATCTATATATGGACGGGCAGGAGCAGCAGGACTATTATTTTATTGCCGGGAAACAACAGCAGAATATTCTGAACGCTTACAGACTTCTCTGCGGAGAGCTGTAAATATGTAGTAGTCAGGGCCTATTTTGCCTGCGACAGCGTTTCCACCCATTCTTCCAGCTTATCCTCATAATCTGCGGAAATGATCTGATAGATTTTTTCCGCAGTGAGGCCCCCTAGGGAGGTCTTGTTTGAATCCATCATTACCACTGCCGCAAAAAGCAAAACCGCCAACAGAATCCGCAGCCGGAAAGTGGACTGAGGGCGCTGCTGCTCCCGTTCCGGGTCCATGTCGTCTTCTTCCCAGGGGCGCACACTTTCCCGGCCATACAAAATTCGTTCCCGGTCACGCATATCATATCTGTCCTCGTTATAACGTGAGCGAATCTGTTGGATCAGCTGTAATTTCTGTTCTGAACTCACATTTTTCATGGTAAACCTCCATACGCCGTTTCCTGGCAATTCAAAAATCACCTTATTCTAACACCTGAAAATACTTAAATGTATTACAGGATATGCCTTTCAGATTTCAGAAAGAACTCCCTGTCCTTGCCTTGTTTCCGCATTTGATGTATAATTACCTTATGTAGGACAGGAGGCGGCATATCAGCTGTCTGTATTGAAAAATTAATTAGGAGGAGCACTTATGATAAAAGGGAAAAAGCTCAGCGCTGTTCTTTTACTGCTAAGCCTGCTTCTTACCGCCTGCGGCGGGAAGAGCGGAAATGCCGAAACAAATATTCCTTCCGCCTCCGGCAGTTCAGAGAATGCGGACAGCAAAAACTCCCCCGCAGACGACACAAAACAGCCCGCTGAAAGCACTGAAAATACCGGAAACAAAACGGAGGGCGATGCACTGTTCATAAAAGAAATTCAGAGAATTCATTTTGAAAATCCTGAGGACGGCTACCGGGTACTGAATCAGTTTTACGATGCCATGGAGGGCAGGATTTATCTGTTCCGGGTAGAGGCCCCTTTGACAGACAGCATCGAAGAGCAGACAGCCGCATCTGAAACGCAGCGAATCTGTCTGCAGATTTACGACAGCACAACCCGGGAAACGAAACGTCTTGTGCTGACGCCAAAGATAACGGATTATGAACAATATTGGATTAATTCAGCGGCACTGACCTCGGAGGGTGAGATTTCTCTGCGGCTTGCCGTGGAAAAGGATCAGGGGACCGACAGTATTATCGTAAAAACGGATTTGGAGGGTACGGTATTGGAAATTCTTGATCCTGTTCCCGA
>CAZAMX010000338.1:0-3274 GCA_964486095.1 uncultured Acetatifactor sp.
ATATCAAAAGTCCGCTGTTTGCAAACAGCCTTTCATGCCTTTTTCCTGGCCTGGGACGGGGAAATTCCATACCTTTTTTTAAACAGCTTGCTGAAATGATAAGCGTCATCATACCCCACGGACGCCGCCACCTCCTGAATGCTCCCGGCGTATCCGCCGGCCAGCCGCTCCCTTGCCTTTTCCAGACGAATATTTATCAGATGCCGTATAGGAGTATCCCCCGTCTCGCTCTTAAATATTTTCGATATATAAAAAGGACTCAGGTACATGTTCTCCGCGATCTGATCCAGAGATATTTTTTCACTATAGTGGTCCTCAAAATATTCGATCATCTGTTCCACAATATCCTTCTTGTTCACAGCTTCGAGAGGCTCCCCGTCCGTCTGCTCCGCGGACTTGCACTCTTCTCTGAGTACCAGCAGGATCATCTGGGTCAGATAGGCCTTCAGCATAAAATAACGCCCCTGCCTGCACGCCGATTTTTCCGCCTCCATCGCGGAATACATCTTGAACAGCCTCTGCCACAGCTCTCCGGCAGTGTGCAGGACATGCCCGCCCTCCGGCACGGGCAGCGCATTTTCGGGACAACCGGAAATACGGAAATCCTTGGCTCCCGCAAAAAACTCCGTGGCCGGCGTATCCGCCTCCGGACATGCCAATGCCTGATGCTTCACCCCCGGATTGATAATCAGCACATCACCCTCCTTCACGGAAACAATACCGTCCTCAAACCGGTATCTTCCCTGGCCGGAAAGGATAAAGGCCAGCTCCAGATGATCGTGACTGTGGTAGGCCGCCTCATCCCGGTTTTTGTCTCTGGTCCCCTTCCAGGTATAGAGAAAGGTCGGATTCATCTCCTCAATTGAAATACATGCGTTATTCTTGCACTCTTTCACGGCAACCTCCATAATTCCGCTTTTCAAAATTTCAAATTCTGTCAGGAAATGCCGCATTCCAGACATTTCTCGTTTTCACGCTATTCCCAGAATTATGCTTGCAAATCTAAAATATACCAGCAATGACAGCGCGTCCACAATTGTGGTGATAAACGGACTGGCCATCACTGCCGGGTCAAAGCCCAGCTTCTTTGCCCCGATGGGAAGCAGGCATCCCACCAGCATGGCCATCAGAACCGCCGTCATCAGTGTCAGGCAGACCGTCAGCGCCACCGATACTCCCACCCGATCAAACAGCATCAGCTTGGCAAAATTCGCCACCGCCAGGGACAAGCCACACAGCACGGCTACCCTTACTTCCTTCCATACCACCTTCAGGACATCCCTGTATTCGATCTCCCCCAAAGACAGGCCGCGGATCACTGTCACACTGGCCTGACCTCCCGCATTTCCGCCCGTATCCATCAACATGGGGATAAAGGCGATCAGCGCGGCATATACACTCAATGCCTTTTCAAAGGAGCTGATAATGGCCCCCGTAAAGGCTGCGGAAATCATCAACAAAAGCAGCCAGGGAATCCTTTTCAAATAGGTCTCCCACACCGTAGTCCGCATATAAGGCTTATCGCTGGGCAGGATCGCCGCCATCTTTTCCATATCCTCCGTGGCTTCCTCTTCCAGAATATCCACAATATCATCCACGGTGATGATTCCCACCATCCTGTTTTCGTTGTCCACCACGGGCATCGCCGTAAAATCATACTTTTTAAACTGAACCGCCACCTGCTCCTGGTCCGTATGGGTATTGATGGAAATCACATTCTCGTGCATGAAATCTCCGATTACCCGGTCTCCTTCGCTTAGCAGCAAATACCTGAGGGCAACCGTTCCCACCAGCCGCCGTCTGGCATCCAGTACATAACAAATATTAATGGTCTCGCTGTCCAGACCCACCCTGCGTATATGCTCAATGGCCTGATCCACCGTCTGATTCTCTTTTAAGGACACATATTCCACAGTCATGATACTTCCTGCGGAGTCCTCCGGATAGCCCAACAGCTGATTGATGGCCTGTCTGGTGTCCGGCTTTGCATTTGCCAGCAGCTTATCCACTACATTGGCGGGCATCTCTTCCAGCAGATCCACCGCGTCATCCGCCATCAGATTATCGATGACATTTGCCGCCTCCGCATCGGAAAGGGAGCGGATAATGGTCTGCTGACTTTCCACCTCCAGGTAGGAAAATACATCTGCCGCCAGGTCCTTAGGCAAAATCCGGTAAACCTTTAAAAGGCTCTCTTCTTCCAGCTCTTCCATCAAAACCGCAATGTCTGCGTCATTGAGTCCTGACAGAAACTGACGAAGCCCGGTATACTGCCTGGTTTCAAGAAATTCCAGCACTTCCTCCAGATCGCTTCTTTTTTCCATAGCATTTCTCCTTATGTGGTTTTTTTATCGGGGTACTACTTCGACCCGGAAGCGGGTTGTCCGAACTGACTGTCTGACTCTTCATAAAAAACCACCTCCCTTCGAAATGCCTTCATCTCAGGTAATTATATTCTTTCCGCCTGCTCTTTGTCAACGAAATAAAGCTCTTTTATCTTTTCAAATTTTACCTTTCCCCCGGTAGCCTCCACCATCCTGTTTTGGATGGCTTCCGCTTCCGACTTAGGGATCACCAGCCGCAGCGTCACCCTGTCCGTATACTCGCTGGAAACAGGCTCTATTCCTGCATTTTTCAAAAGATACAGGATCTTTCCGATCCCGTTGTAGTCCGTAACCGCCAAAAGCTCCACTCCGGGACGCATCCATCCGACGCGGCAATGCTTTAAGCCCTCCTGCACTGCCCGGGTATAGGCCCTGACAAGTCCCCCCGTACCCAAAAGCACGCCTCCGAAATATCTGGTCACCACCACCGCCGCATTACGGATTTCCTCACCCAGCAGCACCTCCAGCATGGGGCGCCCCGCCGTACCGCCCGGCTCCCCGTCGTCACTGCACCTGGCCAGTTCACCCCGATCCCCCAGACAATAAGCATAACAGTTATGTCTGGCATCCCAATATTTCTTCTTCATTTCTTCTATGAAAGCAAGAGCCTCCCCCTCGCTTCCGCACTTCCTGACCGTGGCGATAAACCGGGATTTCTTTTCTTCATATTCCCCCTGACCGCCCTCCAGCAACACTCGAAAGGAGCCCTGATCCTGATTATTCATAACACACGTTACCCTTTCTGTCTGTAAGCTCTAGAACACCGAATAATAAGTTTCTAGCTATATGACGCAGAATGAATTTTCATATGCAAGACGGAGGAATGAGGCGTAGTGGTGTCAAATTGCTAAAGCAATTGTCGATTGACGGTGCTGTGTGCCGGTGGCACA
>CAZAMX010000339.1:0-3247 GCA_964486095.1 uncultured Acetatifactor sp.
CGCACCGGTTATACCGCATTGTGTCATATCTTTTTTCATCCGCTAAATACATATTCATACCTCTCTTTCTTATGCCAATACTTTATCTGCCAACACCTTATCCAAAAATTCCTTTACAATCCTGCAATATCCCTCTTCATCACTGTCTATGGAAAGACCATGAGCGGCGCCGGGGAAAAGATGCAGCTCGCTGTAGGCCGTTGTGGCCTGCTTCATCCTTTCCGAATGGCTGCAGGGAATAAAATCGTCCGCGGCACCGTGCATAAAGCAAATGGGAACCGTATTCTCCTGCAGGGAATCAATGGGGCGCACTCCTGTAAAGGAATATCCGAATACTACCCTGCATGCGGCGCTGGCCAGATAACAAAAGCATTTGGGCATGTGCAGAGAGCTTCTGATATTGTGGGTCAAGACCCCCATCAAATCCGCATACCCGCAGTCATTGACCACAAATTTCACCTTAGGCTTCTCCTTCAGTGCCATAATCTGCAGCCCCGCCCCCATGGACTCCCCGTGCAGGCCAAGTATAATGTCTTCCCCAAACCGCTTATATACCCAGTCAATCACCTGAAGCAAATCCTTAGACTCCCTGACTCCCATGGTACATTTGGTTCTGGGATTTGCTCCGTGTCCCCTGTCGTCATAGATCAGGCAGTTATAGCCAAGGGAGCGGAACATATGTAAATAACGCAGACTGCCATATCTGTTGTAGGTATATCCGTGAGAAATAATGACATATTTGTCAGAATTCGCAGGCGCCGGCACATAAAAGGCTTTCAGCCGATAGCCGTCATAGGACTCTATCTCCAGCTCTTCCTGCTCCAGCTTGTCGTACTCCCGCCAGAAGCCCGCATCCTCCGCGATCTTCTTCGCTTTTTCCAGGCTGGTATAGCGGGGCTTTGCCACGTAAGCCGCCATCAGACAGGAAATCACCGCCAGCACTGCAAGTATCAAAAGAATTATGATTGCCGCCGTCTTCACCATATCCGTGCCCCCTGATATATTTTCTGCCGTAAACCTTTCTCCGTCCGCAACATTGACAAGCATGAAGTTACTGGACCCCTCCGAAAGAAAAATAAGATCATCCCCGTCAACCTTAAAACGGTTCACAAACGGGTATCCCGTCTCATCCGAAAGCACCAGAATGCCATCTTTCAATACCCAGCTCCCATAGCCCAGATAGCTGCTGATCGAACCTTCATAGTAAGTAAACTTACCATCCTCCTGTATTGTAATTGCAAAAGAATCGCCGCCCGCCCCTATTATCATACACTATTTTTCTACCTGCCGCAAGGCGCACTCGAAAAAACGCCCGGGCAAACAAGCTTGCCTGGGCGTTTTTTCAGAAAATACCCTCGTATCAGTTCAGCAATCTGGCGGCGTGACTTGCTGCAAGGCTGAACGGATATACCTTCCACTATTCCACATCCTGCAGCGCGGCAAAATCCTCCTCGCCGGTACGAACCTTTACTACCTTATCCACATTATATACAAAGATTTTACCGTCACCGATATGCCCTGTATACAAAGCTTTTTTTGCTGCCTCAATCACATCAGCCACCGGAATCTTGCTGACCACCACTTCAACCTTGACCTTGGGCAGCAGTGTGGCATCCAGCTCCACTCCCCGGTATCTCTCTCCGGCGCCCTTTTGAATCCCGCAGCCCATCACGTTGGTAACCGTCATACCGGTTACCCCCAGATCATTCATGGCCTTTCTTAATACGTCATATCTTGTCATCCTTGCAATGACAACCACCTTGTAAATACCTGTAGGCGCCATGAGGGGTATTTCAGCCACAGGCACGGCCGTTCTTTTCTGTACCTCCGAGGCCGCTTCATATTCACCCTCCCCAAGATCAGTATTCTCATTGACATCCATGATACCGCCTGATACATCCATAATGGAGAATCCCGCATAGGCGGAGGCAAGACCATGCTCCTTTGCATCCAGACCTACGATCTCTTCCTCCTCTGAAACACGAATCCCCACCGTGGCCTTGATGACCAGAAACGCAATGGTTATCGTTACTACGGTCCATGCCGCAACTGCCCCAAAGCCCAACAGCTGCAAGCCTAACAGCTTCATTCCGCCGCCGTAAAACAAACCTGTCAGCGTAACGCCGCCCGCATCCGCAATCCCATATCCCGGAGCCGTATCGGTAGCGAACAAGCCGACTGCCAGCGTACCCCAGATACCGTTCAGGCAGTGAACCGCCACCGCCCCTACCGGATCGTCGATATGCAGCTTATTATCCAGAAACCACACGCCAAATACCACCAGCAGTCCTGCCACCGTGCCGATTACGATGGCACCAAGGGCATCCGTCACATCACAGGACGCCGTAATTGCCACAAGTCCTGCCAGAGAAGCATTCAGACACATGGAAACATCCGGCTTCCCATACTTGATCCAGGTAAAGATCATACATGCCACCGTGGCAACCGCCGGCGCAATGGTTGTAGTAACAAAGATAGAACCCAGCTGCTCAAGACTGGCAGCCGCAGCGCCGTTAAAGCCGTACCAGCCCAGCCACAGGATAAACACGCCCAGCGCTCCGATGGGAAGATTATGGCCGGGAAACGCATTTACCTTTGTAACCTTTCCTTCTTTGTTCCTGGTAAACTTGCCGATGCGGGGCCCGAGAATCTTCGCACCGATCAGGGCCGAAATTCCGCCCACCATGTGAATGGCGCAGGAACCGGCAAAATCATGAAATCCCAGCTGTGCCAGCCAGCCGCCGCCCCAGATCCAATGCGCCTCAATGGGATAGATCAATGCGGAGATCACTGCAGAATAAATGCAGTAGGAAAGGAATTTCGTCCTTTCCGCCATGGCTCCGGACACGATGGTTGCAGTAGTGGCACAGAATACCAGGTTGAACACAAAGTTCGACCAGTCAAAACTCTCGTAAGCCGTAAAAATGTCAAAACCCGGCTTACCGATAAATCCCGCCAGATCCTCACCCAGCAGCAGACCGAACCCGATCAGAATAAACACCACCGTACCGATGCAGAAATCCATCAGATTCTTCATAATGATGTTGCCCGCGTTTTTGGCCCTGGTAAATCCCGTCTCTACCATGGCAAAGCCGGCCTGCATCCAAAATACCAGCGCCGCGCCGATTAAAAACCAGACGCCGAACAGCTCTCCTCGAACAGTACTCAAAATTTCCTCAGTCATATAATCACCATGCCTTTCCGTAACCTGCGAATTTGGGCCGCAGGCACAAATTTGCGTGTGAAA
>CAZAMX010000340.1:0-2349 GCA_964486095.1 uncultured Acetatifactor sp.
TGGGGCTGAAGGTCAGGGAAGATCAGAAGACCTATGTGTCCGACAGTGCACGTATTTTGGCGAGGGCTTATGCCTATCGGAATTACCGAAGCCGCGCATTTGTCATTTATGACGATGAGATTCCGGTGGGTATGGGCTTGTATTATGATCTGCCGGAGATGGAGAGTTATGATTTCAGCCAGCTATTTATAGATGAGCGTTATCAGAGACGTGGGTACGGCAGGGAAACAGTGATGCTGGTATTGGATTCCATGAAACAGGACGGTAAGTACGGCAAGGTGGTTCTCTGTTATATTGAGGGAAATGATGCCGCCAGAAAACTTTACGGGCGGTTTGGCTTTGCGGAAACCGGAGAGCGGGATGAAGATGAGATTGTTATGGAATTGATATTATAAGGATTAAATTACGGATAAGTGGCACGTCAGTGCGAACCTCGAAAATCCGCATGCTGCCGTGCCGCATAATAATAGTTGCATTAAGCTGATATTTGGTTGACGTTTATCGCTTTATGTGGTATATATAAATTATCTTTTATTCAGGCATATATATTTAGGCATATCAGCCGATATTTCTCCGCATACAGTTGTATAAGCACTTCGCGGTATTTCTGTACCTGCGCTGTTCACGAAAGGAATTATCTATGACTATTCTGTCACCGGAAGTTCTGGACTTCCAAAAAGATATTTTACCGCTCAAGGGAAAGCTGCGATTTCCTCTGACTCATGATTACATGTTTACCGCGGCTTTTCGGCGCAATACCTATGCGCTGAAGGGATTTTTGGCCGCAAAGCTGGGGCGTGATCCCAATGACATTACCAGTCTGGAGGTTATGAACCCCATGGAGACCGGGTCTTCCGTTGAGGATAAGGATATTATTCTGGACGTAAAGGTGCGCTTGAATCATTTGGTTATTATTGACATTGAAATGCAGGTGGCTCACTATGATTATCTGCCGGATCGTTTCTTATATCAGCTCTGCCGGATTTATTCCAACAGTCTTCCCAAGGGCAGAGACTACGGTGTACTGCCTCCGGTCATACATATCGCCATTATGGATAAAGATCTGTTTCCCAACGGTGATATACGCAATACAGGAGACTTCCTGAGTGAATATTATCTGACAAACATAAAAAATAAACATATTTATACTGGAAATTTCCATCTAGAGGTGGTATCATTAAAGTATCTAAACAATGCTATAGATAAGGACGACCCCAACGGTATTTACCGATGGGCAAGACTCTTTAAATCCACTACATGGGAGGAATTAATCATGATTGCGAAAAACAATGAATACATGGAGTCTATCGCTACAAGCGTCTGCGCGCTTTGCCATGACCCGAAATTTGTGGCGGAATGCGAACGCCGTTTTCTCAATGAGGTGGAGTACAACTCCAGAATGGCAGAGGCCGACCGCAAGGGCATGGAGCGAGGTATGGCAAGAGGTATGGCACGGGGCCTGGAGCAAGGAATAAAGCAAGGTATAGAGCAAGGTATAGAGCAAGGTATAGAGCAAGGAATAAAGCAAGGTATCGAGCAGGGAGTAGAACAAGGCGAAAAACAAGGCATTGAACAAGGCATAAAGGCCCTCATTTTAAATAACCTGGAAGACGGGCACAGCGCCGAAAAGATTCTTGACAGACTGATACGTCATTTTTCACTGAGCAAGGAGAAGGCTAAAGCATATTATGACAGATATGCCTGTGAGGCTGAATTTTTAGGTAATTAATCAATCTGCGATTGGAGGAATCGATGTATCAATTTTTCGTAGGGCCGGGTCAGATCAATGTAAATGACAAGTCTGTTACAATCGTCGGGCCGGACGTAAATCATATTAAAAATGTCCTTCGAATGAAGGAGGGAGAAGAACTGGATGTCTGCACGGGGCAGGACGGAAAGGTATATCGCTGCGGTATTGCGGCCTTTGAGGAAGATCAGATAAAATGCGAACTGAGTTTTGTCAAGGAGGATGATGTGGAACTGCCCGTGAAAATATATTTGTTTCAGGGACTGCCCAAGGGGGATAAAATGGAGCTGATTATACAGAAAGCTGTGGAGCTGGGGGTATACAGGATTATTCCGGTTACTACAAAGCGCTGTGTGGTTAGGCTGGATGAGGCAAAGGCAGCCGCAAAGGTGAAACGCTGGCAGGGAATTGCCGAGGCGGCGGCCAAGCAGAGCAGGCGGGGAGTGATACCGGAGGTTTCTCGGGTCATGAGTTTTTCACAGGCCCTTGATTTGGCGTCAGACAAGGATGTCAGGCTGATACCCTATGAGTTTGCGGAAGGGATGGAGGAAACCAGAGAATTGATTGGCGGGATTAAGAAGGGGCAGAGCGTTGCGATATTT
>CAZAMX010000340.1:2359-2937 GCA_964486095.1 uncultured Acetatifactor sp.
ATTTATCTGCCCGGAGGGCGGATTTGAACCCCAGGAAATTCAGGCGGCAGTGGACAAAGGAATACGGCCGGTAACGCTGGGCAGAAGAATTTTGCGGACAGAGACGGCAGGGATGACTGTGCTTGCCTGGATCGGGTATGTGACGGAATAGGGATAAGTACCAAAGGTGCAGCGGCGCATATAATAGGAATAAGAGAAAGCAGGAGATATATTATGGAAGCATATTTGGACAATTCCGCTACTACCCGCGTTTTTCCGGCTGTGGCGGAGCTGATGACAAAGATAATGTGCGAGGATTATGGGAACCCTTCCAGCCTTCATATGAAGGGCATACAGGCGGAAAACTATCTTCGCCATGCAAAAGAAACCCTGGCGAAAATACTGAAGGTAAATGAGAAGGAAATTTTTTTTACTTCAGGAGGAACGGAATCCGATAATATGGCCTTGATTGGCTGTGCTTTTGCAAACAGCAGGCGCGGAAGACATATTATCACCACGCAGATAGAACATCCTGCAGTTTTAAAGACCTGTGCCTATTTGGAATCGATGGGTTTCCGCGTCACGTATCTCCCGGTGAA
>CAZAMX010000340.1:2947-3244 GCA_964486095.1 uncultured Acetatifactor sp.
GTGAATGCCTGGGGACAAATCTCTCTGGATGACCTTAGAAGGGCGATGACGCCGGAGACCATATTGGTTTCCGTTATGTATACCAACAATGAGATCGGTTCCATACAGCCCATCGAGCTGGCAGGAGCCATGATTAAGCAGATCAATCCCCAAACCCTGTTTCATGTGGATGCGGTACAGGGATTCGGGAAGGCCAGGATTTACCCGAAAAGAATGGGAATAGACCTGATGTCTGCAAGCGGCCATAAAATTCACGGACCTAAGGGAATCGGCTTTCTGTATATTGGGGTAAGGGTT
>CAZAMX010000341.1:0-3235 GCA_964486095.1 uncultured Acetatifactor sp.
TATCAGGGTCAATGGCTGACATTTGAATGGTGGACAAGCGACGCCATCTATTGTATTGACCTCAATGATTATACGCTGGAAACTTACGCAGCCATGGAGGATAAAGAAGTTAAGGATGAAGAGGGATACCAGTACCAGTTTTATGCGTATGACGGTATGGTCTATGGAATGATAAGTAATTTTAAGGGGGATAATGCCGTATGGTATCGGCTCGATCCCAAGGCAGGCGTATGTGAGGAAATCCTGCGTTTTGATTCCAATGTGGCATGGTTTGGCGGAGCAATCGGGGATACGGTATATTACTGGTACCAAAATTCCTGGAAAACGCTTTACGCCAGAGACATTTCGGCGGAAGTGGAGGAACGTGAGATTGTGACGGTAACCGGAGAGAACATGATTGTGAGTCCTTTTGTTTTGGACGGACAGCTCCTGTGCATGACGGACTGCCGCATTGAGGAGGGGAACCGCATGGCGGAGTATACGGTGTTTGACCCAGAGGGGAAGATACTTGATACCATCCGCTATGACGATTATATTATCTTTCTGGACGCGGTGGGAGATAAGATCCTTTATTATAAAATGGAGTCCGATTTCGACTACGAGTTATGGTGGGCGGACAAGGAGGATCTCAAAGATTTGCCGGAAAAGGGGGTACGGATTGGTTCCCCCGAGGGGTCTACGTTGGATACGCTGGTGGATTGAAGAGAATTTCGGAATGTGTTTCTTGGAGGCGTTGTACTTCTGCAATATGTGATATAGTAATATTAAAAGCTGATAATAAAATTAAACAACAAATGTTGACATTGATAGACTTCTACGATAAGATAAAAATGTAAATGGATAATCTGTTTGCAGGAAGCAGAGATAGAATAGAATGAAATTGTTGTCTGCCAAGCTGTAAACTGCCCAAAAAGAAAGAGAGGAAACAAAATGAAAAGGTACAGATTCAAAAAACGAATTGCTGCAATAATGACGGTTTCGGGACTGGCGATTTGGTTTGCATTGCCAAATGTGGCGAATGCAGAAACCCTTACGATAGAGGGAAGACACATATATACGTATATAACAGTCAGCGCAAGTAGTGCCACAGCTACAATTTCCTATACAGAGGGACCGGGACAAATATATGCCACTATAACTGGAGAAAAAAGAAATAACCTTTTTCCCACCATGATAGGTACAGTACCCGGCCCAAGGAATTCTGGTTCAACACCTGGCGGGGTAACATCGAGTGTAACAGCGCCAGACGGATGGAGTTTCTACGGGGCAAATGCAACGTATGAATATGAATTGTCTATTAATGGTACTACATATAAAGGTATGATTCCGGAACATAAGGGACTTTAAAAGGAAGAATTGCGTATTAAGGGGTATTGTCCGTTTGGAGAATGCCCTTTACAATACTCAAGCCTGAGAATCAGGCTTTTGGCATAGGAGAAGGATATGAAAAAAAGAAAAGCAAGGAAGCGGAAGCAAAGAATACCTTTCATAGCATTGCTTCTGATCTTGTCCCTTGTAGGATCTGGCTGCGGAGACAACCGGCAGACAAAAGACTCGGCACAAGCATCGCAGACGGAGAGGGCAGATACAGCATCAAAAGAAGGAATCATGAGCCACGGCTATTTTTTTGAAGAGGACGGAATCGTTGTAAGCTCGAGGGAGCGTTTCCTGTATTCCGACTGGGAGCCGGTGGAATTTGATTATATCTGCATGGATCCCACCTGTACTCATCGGACCGAAAAATGCAGTGCGCGTACGATTCAGGATGAAAATGGTATGTTAAAGGATTTCAGCCTGGTATATCAGGATCGGCTGATTATATTACATGCGTATCTTCAACTAACGGTCAATGAACTTTCGGAGACGGTTCAGGAATGGAACCATGTATATCAAACGGATGTTTATGAGGCGGATCCGGATGGGAGTAACCGGCGGAAGGTGGCTGCCTTTTCGGGTTCGCTCGGATCGCTTACTATGTCATATGCGGCAGTTTTAGTGGATGGAAAGCTTTATTTTGGCGGGCCGTCGAAAGAACGGATTAGAATGTTATATGATGCCCAGGGCCAATATCTGACGTATGAAGAGTGGATCGACGACGGGATCTATTGTCTTGACCTCAATGATTACACACTGGAAACCTTCGCAGTCACGGAGAATAAGGAGGTTAAAGAGGAAGAGGGATACCAGTATCAGCTTTATGAATATGACGGTATGGTTTATGGGACAATTAGTAATTTCCAAGGGGGCGATGCCGTATGGTATCGGATTGATCCCGAGGCCGGTATCTGCGAGGAAATTTTGCGTTTTGATTCTAATGCGGCGTGGTTTGGCGGGGCAATCGGCGATAAGGTGTATTACTTTTATGAAGATAACGGAGAAACGCTCTATGTCAGAGATCTGGCGGCGGGAGCGGAGGAACGGGAGGTTGTAACGATAACCGCGGAGGGTATGATTGCGATGCCTTTTATTCTGGACGGACAGCTCTTGCTCATAACGGATTTTTTGCTGGAAGGAGAGAATCACATGGCGGAGTATACGGTGTTTGACCCGGAGGGGAAGGAGCTTGATCGGATCCGTTATGATGAGTACATCAACTTTCTGGATGTGGTGGGTAATAGGTTCATCTATTTTAAGCCGGACTCCGATTCTAACTGGGAAACATGGTGGGTGGACAAGGAGGATCTCGCAGACCTGTCGGAAAAGGGGGTACGGATCGGCCCCGGCATAGGAGAGAGTCTGGATACGTCAGTGGATTGAAGGATAAAAAACAGATGCCTGGAGGAATGAAAATGCAATGTCAACTGGAGCTGATTGATATTACGAAGTCTTATAAGGGGAAACTGGCGCTGGATCATTTTTCTTACTGCTTTGTGCCTGGAATCTATGGGCTTCTAGGCCCTAACGGCGCAGGAAAATCCACGCTGATGAACATTATCACCCAGAATCTAAAAAGCGACGAAGGCAGGATCCTGTTAAACGGGGTGGAGGCACAAAAACTGAAGCAGGCCTATATTGCCCATATCGGATATATGCCCCAGCAGCAGTCCCTGTATGAAAATCTGACGCTGCTGCGCTTTATGTATTACATTGCGGCGCTGAAAGGGATGAAGAAAAAGGAAGCCGGAGAGCAGATTGAACGCCTGTTAAAGGACGTGGGTCTGTGGGATGAGCGCAGCAGATACATGGGTGGCTTTTCAGGCGGGATGATGCAGAGGGCGCTGGTGGCAAAGGCGCT
>CAZAMX010000342.1:0-3221 GCA_964486095.1 uncultured Acetatifactor sp.
ATCTGAAAATGCAAAGCATGAGTCTGGTCAACCTGGTGGTAATGGTGCTGTTAGCCTGGGGGCTGGTTTCCGTACCGGAAATTTATTCCGGCTTTGGCTTTGACAGGATAAATTATGGATTTGCCTTTTATCTTCTGGGAACGGTGTGCCTGTCCTTCCTGACGCCTTTCCTGGGACTGCCCTCCGCGGCGCTGTCCCGCCGGTTTGAGTACCGGGCGGACCGCTTTGCAAAGGAGCAGGGCTTTGGCGATGCTTTGGTTTCGGCCCTTAAGATGCTGGCGCGGAATTCCTTTATTTGTCTGTCGCCTCATCCGCTGATTGTGAAGCTTGCATATGACCATCCTACGGTGAGCCAGCGGGTGGCAGCATTGGAAACTTTAAAATAGATGGAGAGGCGGGAGAAACAGTAGAAAGCGGTGCGGAACGGCCCTGGCAGATAGAAAAAGGTAGACGCGGAGCAGAATAAAGTGTATGAGAAAGGGCGCATCAATCATCCGATCGATACGCCCTTTCAAACTGCCTGATCCAATGGACTTTACCTCCTTTTGTGTCTTTCCTTTTGAAACGTCTTCCTTTCTTTTGACAACTCTTTTTGCGGTTTCTTTTCTTCCATTTTCGTCTTTGTGCATTTCCACTTCTTTTTGTACCGGGTACTGTAACGTCCTGATCGCTGTCAGAAGATTCGCTACCTTAATTTGTGTACTCACACATTTGTGTTTTATGGCTTTGTTTCCTTTATTTAGTTGTATGGAAGAATTTTTTATCTCTGATCTCTTCTGTTGAGATTAGTATATGTCATCTTCTTTGAATTGTCAATACATTTTTTGAAAAAAATAAAAATTAATTTATAATAAACAATAATGGCGTAAATTATCAGAAACAATGGCTGCCGTTTATAATGCAGACGCGCTTTCGACTGAGGCGTGCATGGGCAGCATTGAGAATAACAGGCGGCGTGACTTGCTGTAATGCTGATGCGTAACGAATCGGCAGGATAAACGGCCGGTCGTATTGACAAATCAAACGGGATTCTGCTATTATGAGCATGGCATCCACAGTCACGCCGGAAGTCTTGAAAAATAAGGGAAATTACAAGGGATAAGCTATGAGAAACGTATATACGACACTGTTAATGATTTTTGCGGCTGCGATCTTAATTTGCAGCTGCATCATCGGCAGACGGGATAAAAGACCGCTGACAAAAGCCATACGATACATCATGATTGCGGCTCCCTTTACCATGGCTGTGTATGCGGGGGCGTTGCTTGCGCCGGAGCAGTTTGCGGCGGAGCTGATGTATGCGGCATATTATGTGGTGTCGGACGTGCTGTTGATCTGTATGCTGTTTTATGCCCTGAAATACACCGGCGTCTATGAGATGAAGGGGGTACAGAAGGCGGCTCTTTATTCCGTTGTAGCGGTGGACGGCGTGCTGATGCTGATGAATGTCTTTACCGACAGGGTATTTATCTTCCGCTGCGGATTGATGGAGGATGCAGGCGCTTCCTTCTATGGCATTGTCCAGAGGGGCGGGCTGTATAATTTCCACAGGTTCATCATCTATGGGATGGTGGTGATGATCGTGCTTCCGCTGGTGGTAAAGATAGTAAAATCGCCGGGGATGTACCGGAAGAAATTCTGGCTTACCCTTCTTAGCCTGCTGCTCATCATTGCCGCAAACGTGCTTTACCTTGTAATGGGGCTGGAGATAGATTTTTCCGTGCTTACTTATGGCATTATGGCGATAGCGATTTATTATTTTAATGTGATTTATGTTCCACAGGGCTTGGTGGAGGGGCTTTTATCCTCCAGCATCAAGAACATGGACGACAGTGTGGTATGCTTTGACATTGAGGGGAACTGTGTTTATGCAAATTCGGTGGCCTATGGTTTTTTTAAGGCAGAGAGTGCAAAGCCCTTTGAGGACTATTATCAGGAACGGATGAAGGGAAGAAAGCTTTCCGAGGCAGAGGATGCGGAATGGAAGGAGACCCGCGAGGTAAATTCCGCAAAGAGATATTATGATGTGAATTTCAAGCGGCTGTGTGACAAGGATGATAATTGTGTGGGCTGCTTTTTCAAAATGCACGATGAGACGGTGGAGGTGGAGAAGCTGGCGGCGGAGCGCTTCCGTGCCACCCATGACCGGCTTACGGGTATTTACAACAGGGAACATTTTTATGATGTTGTCACAGAGGTTGTGCGGAAGGCAGAGTCAGGTACCTATTGCATGGTCTGCTCCGATATTAAGAACTTTAAGCTGGTGAATGATATTTTCGGTATCAATGTAGGCGACGAGGTGCTGCTGAATATTGCGGATACCCTGAAGCGGCTGGCAGGCCCCGAATCTGTATACGGCAGGCTTTCGGGGGACCGGTTTGCTATCTGTATGCCCAAGGAGCGCTTTAATCCGGATGTTTTTGCTACGGAGATCAGGCGTATCGGGGAAAAGAGCGGTACATCCACTTACCGGATCTGTCTGCATGTGGGTGTATATGATATTGTGGACCGGGATATAGCGGTTTCTGTTATGTGCGACCGGGCTTATATGGCCATCAAGACCATCAAGTCCAGCCTTACCGATGTGATTGCTCATTACGATGAGGGGATCCGGGAGAGCAGTGTGAGTGAGCAGAAGGTAACGGGAGAATTCGGCGCGGCCCTTGAGGACGGTCAGTTCTGCTTTTATATTCAGCCTCAGGTTTCCGTAAAGGGTAAGATTTTGGGCGGTGAGGCGCTGGTGCGCTGGATTCATCCTGAGCGGGGCCTGGTTCCGCCCGGTGAGTTTATCGGGATTTTGGAGAATACCGGTCTGATCTGCAGGCTGGATATGCACATATGGGAACTGGCCTGCAGAAAGCTGCGGGAGTGGAAGAACAGAGGACTCACTAAGTATCATATTTCCGTGAATATATCTCCAAAGGATTTTTATTTTGCGGATATTTACAAGGTATTTACGGGGCTTGTGGAGAAATATGAGATCAGTCCCCGCAATCTGCGGCTTGAGATCACGGAAAGCGCCGTCATGAGTGATTTTGACAAACAGCTGGTGTTGATTCAGCGTCTGCAGGAGTATGGTTTTTATGTGGAGATGGATGATTTCGGCAGCGGATATTCTTCTCTGAATATGCTGAAGGATATGCCTGTGAATACCCTCAAGGTTGATATGGGCTTTTTGAGGCAGACGGATCATCAGGAGCGCAGCAGAACGATTCTGAAAA
>CAZAMX010000343.1:0-3220 GCA_964486095.1 uncultured Acetatifactor sp.
AGAATGAATGTCACAGACAACAGAACGTATTCACGAACTCGTGGATAAACTCAACCGGTACCGCGATGAGTATTACAACAAAAATGCCCCCAGTGTGTCAGATGCCGTCTACGACCATCTTTACGACGAACTGGAGCGTTTGGAGAAGGAAACGGGGATCATCCTGAGCAACTCCCCCACCCAGACCGTAGGCTATAAAGCTGTCAGCAGTCTGGAAAAGGTACGGCACCGCATCCCACTGCTTTCTCTGGATAAGACAAAAATGGTAAGAGAACTGGTTGCTTTCCTGAAAAGCCATGCTGCCCTGCTCATGCTGAAGCTGGACGGTCTGACCGTAAAGCTTGTCTATGAGGGCGGGAAGCTTGTGGAAGGCTCCACCAGAGGCAACGGTGATGAAGGGGAACTCGTTACCCATAACATAGCCGCTTTCCGCAATGTGCCGGCTTCCATCCCCTACAAAGGGCATCTTGAGTTATCGGGCGAAGGTTTCATCCATAAGAGCGATTTTGAACGTCTGAAGGATACGCTTGTAGGTAGTGACGGAAAACCCTACCGTAATGCAAGAAACCTTGCCGCCGGATCTATCCGGTGTCTGGACTCAAGTATCTGCAAAGAACGGGAAATCAGCTTTTTTACCTTTAATATCCTTGAGGGCATGAATGAGTTTGGTGACATACGGGACAGCCGCAGTGCGCTCCTGCTTTCAATGATTGATTATGGTTTCGGAATCTGCCCTTTTGTGCCGATTCCGGCAGGTGCCACTGCAGAAGAAATTGAAAAACAGATCCAAAATCTTCAGGAACTTGCGGAGATTTCAGACATCCCCATCGACGGGATGGTGCTGCGGTATGACAGCCTTTCCTATTCCGCAAGCCTTGGCAGGACAGGGCACCATTACAATGACGGAATTGCCTTCAAATTTGAGGATGACACTTATGAAACAGTCTTCCGGTCTATTGAGTGGCAGACGGGACGCAGCGGCGAGATTGCTCCTGTGGCATTATTTGACACGGTGGAGATTGACGGCTGTGAGGTATCCAGGGCGAGCCTCCATAACCTGACCTTCATCAAAGAGTTGGAACTGCACCCCGGATGCCGCATCTTGGTTTCCAAACGCAACATGATCATCCCCCATGTGGAGGAAAATCTGGACCGTGGGAACTATCAGGACATGACGCCGCAGTTCTGCCCCTGCTGTGGGCAGCCTACCCGCACTTATTCCAGAGCCGGTGACAAGGGACGCATAGTGGAAACACTCCACTGTGACAATCCTGACTGCGGCAACCGCATCCTTCATAAGTTCGTCCATTTCGCTGAAAAGAAAGCCATGAACATCAGAGGGCTTTCCGAGGCAACACTGGACCAGCTCATCCGGATTGGCGCTTTGAAGGGTTATCAGGATTTATACCACCTTGACCGCTACCGTGATGAAATCATCGCTCTGGAAGGTTTCGGAGAAAAGTCCTATGAAAATCTGATTGCTTCCATCAACGAAAGCCGCAATACAACCTTTGTACGCTTCGTTGTGGCAATGGATATTCCCCTGATCGGCAGGACTGCCAGCAGGATACTGGACAAACATTTCCACGGCAGCCTGCGGGAGTTAAGGCTGGCTGCGCTGGACCGTTTCGATTTTACCTGCCTTGAGGGAATTGGGGACACTATGAGCCGCAACCTCCATGAGTGGTTCCGCAATTCGGATCATCTCTTATTATGGGGCAGCTTACAGAACGAATTACACTTTGACAATGGTTTGGATGCACAGACATCCGGAGAGGAGAACAATATGAACGAAACAACAAACAACAAATTTGCAGGATGCACTATCGTAGCCACAGGAAAGCTTGAAAACTTCACCCGCGATGGGATCAACGCCAAGATCATCAGCCTCGGCGCCACGCCCGGCAGCTCCGTCACCAAAAAGACAGACTATCTGATCTGTGGGGAAAAGGCCGGAAGCAAACTGGCAAAGGCGCAGCAGCTCGGCGTCAAGATCCTGACTGAGCAGGAATTTATGGATATGATTGCTTCCTGAAAATGACCGCTTGACGAAAACCATATTCCCCAAGTACAGGCTGCACTGCCTGTACTTGGGACAAAGGAGGATATAGCAAATGAACATTTCAGGTATTCCACTGCTGGTAACATTAACGGACCTTTCTACCGAAAGCACATCGACAAAAACAATCCCTGAAAATATTTCTATTTATGAAGATGAGATTTCTGTTGTTCTCTGGCAACGCTGGATTGCCTGTTATATGCTGTATGACTGGAACTTCCGCCATGCAGAATCCGCATATGACAGCAATAGGTATATATGGATACAGCAGGTATGCAAACGACTGGAAGGCACCGCCATAGATACCGCATCTTTGAAAAATATCCTGACTAATACATTCAACCATATCTTGCTTGAGGATGTGGAGGACTATATTAAGACACATATGAAAGTATGGGAATGTGACCGTTTAACGGTTGAATTTCAGGTTGCAAAAGTTGTAGCAGAAATCTTTTCTGAACAAAAATCACAAGAAACAGAAAAGACACCGACATATCCAATACCACGAAAAAAGCTGTCTAAAAGATGGCATATTTTTTCAAGTATCCAGATGTCTGCAAGGTACTTATTCTATATATGGGTTCTGTTCGCAGTCCGTAAAACAATTTCAAATCGCAACTGACAAAACGGCTGAATCATGCTATAATTTGAGAAAGAGAGGTATGCTATTTATGGCAAACAAAACTAACACTTTTCAGGAACTGAACCTTGCAGACAGTTTTTTATTCAGGAAGGTAATGAGCGACACGGAAATATGCTGCAGGGTACTGGAAAAAATATTAAATGTCCCCATTAAAAACGTAGAGTTCCCTGTTACCCGGAAAACCTCTGACATTGCACCTGACGGCGGAGACATCCGCATAGATGCCTGCATCAATGATGAACAGGATACCATATACTCTGTTGAGCTGCTGTGCTGCAAAGATGATGAGCTACTCAGAAAAGCAAGGTATTTCCAGTGCAATATCGACTCAAACATACTTTATACCGGAGAAGGATGCGCAAAGCTGAGGAAATCGTACATCATCTTTATCTGCACCTTTGATCCATTTTCCGACGGACGCCACATCTACACTTTTGAAAACCGGTGTCTGGAAGATCTGTCGCTGACGCTCGGTGATGAAACCACGGAAGTTTTTTTAAGCACCAAGGGTAAAAAGG
>CAZAMX010000344.1:0-3209 GCA_964486095.1 uncultured Acetatifactor sp.
CACCTTTTTCAGGGTGGAGTAATATATTAAAAAATGAACAGCAGACATAAACCGTAGATGTGGAGATAAAAACGGTGCGGCTTTACCGATAGAAAAACGGGAGAGCTGCCGCTGAGCGTTATTGCAGGATATTTGATTTGCAATGGCTCGGCGCGTGCACTTACAGAGAGACCGGAGGCTGAGAAAGGTCGGAACGCAGGCTGTTAAATGGACCACGGAGGGCGCAGCGAAAGGGAAAAGAGGTTTCATTTGATTTTCCGAGTATCCTGCGACGTGAGGCACGCGTGAGGTGGCAGGGATATAATGGTACACTGGATGTACACAGTATCTTAAGAGGGCGTCTTTTGCAGACGAAGCAAGGTGGCACCGCGGGGAAATTGTATTCTCGTCCTTGGCAGAATAAGCATGATTCTGCCAGGGACTTTTTTGTGTGCATTTGCAGGAGTGCAAGGCGAAAGCTACAAGCGTACGCAGGCGTTTTACAGATGCCTGTATAATGATCCAAAGTCTGACTTTAGGAGGGACGTTTCGCAAGCGCCCGGGTGGGAAGAAACAGGAAAGGAGATTCGGCTATGAAGGTAAACTTGACATTGGAGGAATGTAAAAAACTGGCGGCACAGGGAGATTACGGACTGATCCCCGTCTGCACTCAGATGCTTGCGGACATCTGCACACCCATGGAGCTGCTGCGAATCTTAAAAAAGGTCAGCAGTCATGTTTTCCTGCTGGAAAGTGCTGACTCGGATAAGCGATGGGGGCGATATTCCTTTTTAGGGTATGACCCGGCACTGGAGCTTACCTGTTACAATGGGACAGTAAAAATCAAGACGCCTTTGGCAACACAGACGGTCAGGGAGGATGTCCGCGGCTGTATCCGCAATATGATGCGGGAAAACCGCAGTCCTAAGCTGAGGGCACTGCCCTTCTTTACAGGCGGTCTGGTGGGTTATTTCTCCTACGATTATATCAAGTACGCCGAGCCTGGGCTTAAGTTGGACGCAGAGGACGAAGAAGGCTTTCAGGATGTAAATTTGATGTTGTTTCACAAGGTGATTGCCTTTGACAATGAAGGGCAGAAGCTGCTGCTGATTGTCAATGTAAAAACGGATGACCTGGAGACAAATTATCACCGGGCAATTCTGGAGCTGGAAGAGATGAAACAGATGATCCGCAAGGGAGAAAAGGCGCCGGATGCTCATCTGAGGCTGAAAACAGGATTCAGCCCCCTGTTCGATGAGGCAGCGTATTGCGGAATGGTAAAAAAGGCAAAAAACTATATTAGAGAGGGTGATATTTTCCAGGTGGTGCTTTCCAACCGCTTGGAGGCGGAGATGGAAGGAAGCCTTCTGGATGCTTACAGAGTACTCAGGATTAAGAATCCTTCCCCTTATATGTTCTATTTCTCCGGCGGGGACGGGGAGATTGTCGGGGCCAGTCCGGAGACGCTGGTAAAGCTGGAGCAGGATAAGCTTTATACCTTTCCGCTGGCAGGGACCAGGCCCAGAGGCAGAACGGAAGATGAGGACCGGCTGCTGGAGCAGGAACTGCTGGCAGATGAAAAGGAGCGGGCGGAGCATAACATGCTGGTGGACCTAGGGCGAAACGACATCGGAAAATTGAGCAGGGCAGGAACGGTACAGGTGGAAAAATATATGTCCGTGGAGCGCTATTCCCATGTGATGCACCTTGGCTCCACCGTCAGCGGCATCATCAGAGAGGATCGGGATGCCGTGGATGCGGTGGATGCTATCCTGCCAGCAGGGACTCTGTCGGGAGCGCCCAAGCTGCGGGCCTGCCAGATTATCAATGAGCTGGAGAATAACAAACGGGGTATCTATGGAGGGGCGATCGGTTATCTTTCCTTTACCGGAAGTCTGGATACCTGTATTGCAATCCGGCTGGCTTTTTCCAAGAACGGGAAGGTATTTATCCGTTCCGGCGCAGGTATTGTGGCGGACAGTGTACCGGAAAAGGAATACAGAGAATGTATTCAAAAGGCAGCGGCTGTGAGGGAAGCAATTGAAACGGCACAAGAGGGAATGGAAGATGATTCTTTTAATTGATAATTATGACAGTTTTTCTTATAACGTATATCAGCTTACCGCATCGGTGGAACCGGAGGTGAAGGTGGCGCGCAACGACGAGCTGACTGTGGATGAGATAGAGGCGCTTGCTCCCACTCATATTATTTTGTCGCCGGGACCGGGTAAGCCTTCCGATGCAGGGATCTGCGAAGAGGTGGTCAGGCATTTTGCGGGCCGGATTCCCATTCTGGGAATTTGCCTGGGGCACCAGGCTGTCTGCGAGGTGTTCGGGGCCACGGTTACTTATGCGAAGCAGCTTATGCACGGCAAACAGTCCTTGGCGGTGCTGGATACGGACAGCGCTTTATTCCGGGGAATGAAAAAGGAAATCACGGTGGCCCGGTATCATTCTCTGGCGGCGGAGCTGCCGCTGGATCTGGATACACTGCGGGTGACGGCCAGGACTTATGACGGAGAGATCATGGCAGTGGAGCATGAAAAATATCCCGTGTACGGCGTGCAGTTTCATCCGGAATCCGTATTGACGCCGGAGGGGTATCGGATTATGGAAAATTTTCTGGGAAAAAAGAGGACGGCTGCCTGCGAAGACCAATTGGCGGAAGAGTACAAAGAGGCAGGAAGGCAGGGGATCAAGGAGGGAAAAGAGCAGAAGAGCAGAGAAGAAAGGAGACGGGAAAACGGAGCAGAAAGTAAACAAGAGAACAGAGCAGAAGAACAGAAGAATAAAGAAGCGGTGATCGGCGAGGCAATCGTCAGGCTGTCGAGGAAACAGGACATCGGCTATGAGATGGCAAAGGCGGTGATGAATGAGATCATGAACGGCGAGGCCAGCGAAGTACAGAAGAGCGCTTATTTGACAGCCCTGTCCATGAAGGGTGAAACCATAGAAGAGATCACAGGCTCTGCGGAGGCTATGCGGGATCATGCGCTGCCGGTAGAGCATGGAATGGAGGTGATGGAAATCGTGGGGACAGGAGGGGACGGCTCCAACTCCTTCAACATTTCCACCACGGCATCACTGATTGTTGCCGGAGCGGGGGTGCCTGTGGCAAAACACGGCAATCGTGCCGCAAGCTCCAAGTCCGGTGCGGCGGACTGCCTGGAGGCGCTGGGAGTGAATATTTCGCAAGAGCCGGAAAAGGCGGCAAGGCTGCTTCACGAGGC
>CAZAMX010000345.1:0-3208 GCA_964486095.1 uncultured Acetatifactor sp.
GCAATGCGGAAAATGCAAGGATAAAGCTCCCAATATCAACCGCTATTACTCCGTTAAGCCCTGTAAACGAATACAGGGATGTGGCAAGCAAAGGATTCAAAATAGAAATCAGACTGCCCGACAGGGACCGGAGCCCGCTTGTCCTCTGATAATACTTTTGCGGCATAATAAGCGTTATGGCAACCTCGGAAGCAGGCTGCTGAACCGTATTCATTAAGCCTGAAATTACATTTAAAGCATATAAATGCCACACCATCAGACTGTTTGTCCTAAACAGTACAAATACAATCGTCGTACACATTGCCGCAAATACATCACACCCGAGCATTACCTTCTTTTTGTCAAATCGATCCGTCAATGCTCCGGCAAATATACTCATTAATACATAAGGCGCATATGAGCATATCGTAAGTGCTGCCGTACTCAAGGATGAGCCGGTCTTTTCATACAGCCATAAAGTCAGGGCAAATGACGTTATGCTGCTGCCAAGCTGAGATACGCTTTGGGTACTCCAAAGTATCAAAAAATCCTTTAACTCATATATTTCATTTATCTTTCTTAATTTCATTTCTCTGCTCCCTTTTATGATTTCTCGGATCGGAAGCAAAGCCTGAGGATATTCGGCCTAAGCCGTTCCTCCATACAGTCTCCTCAGACTCTGCATGGAGCAGCTGCAATGCAAAGTTTCATTTTATCTCCTTTCAGGCCCGCAGGCATTTCTTTCATTATAAACAAATCCCTGCAAAGGGGCAATACTTTTTGGGCAACAGCTTGCTACTTGACAAACCGCAAAATATAATGTATGTTATATATCATGAATTATATATAGGAGGAGGACTATGCCGCCGAAAGCAAAAATATCAAAAGAAATGATTCTGGAGGAAGCATTTCAGATAGCACGAGCCCAGGGAGCATACAAAATAACTGCCCGCAGCATTGCCCAAGGCCTGAACTGCTCCACGCAGCCGATCCTGTATTACTTTGGCACGGTTGAGGAAATCAAAGCGGCCGTTTATCAGCGGGCCGACGAATATCATTCCCGCCGGCTGATGAACACGGACCACGATTATGGGAATCCAATGCTGAACATTGGCATGAATTATATTCGATTTGCTGCAGAGGAAAGAAATTTATTCCGCTTTTTGTTTCAATCCAATGAGTTTTCAAACGTCAGCCTGACGGATTTGGTTCAATCGGAAAATTTAACGCCGGTTTTACAGGTTTTAAGGCAGGAAACAGGCGTGGCGGCCGACGAAGCCAGGGAAATATTTATGACTCTGTTTGTTTTTGTTCACGGATACGCCAGTCTGTTTGCCAATAATGAAATGACCTATGACGAGAAACTTATCACAGAAGCATTAAAAAAAATCTTTTCAGGCGCCGTTTGCGCCGCGAAGGAGGTCCCTAATGAAAAAACTGTATGATAAAAATGAATTATATTTTGCTCTGCTGTGGATCGGTATTTATGTAGTACTGATGAGCGCCACCGACAACGTTTCAAAAACACTGGGCATTGAAAAGCTGGTGACTGCGCCGGTCTGTGTTGCCTTGACACTGATCCTGTATCTTTGGATAAGGAAACATCATCTGAAAAAAGAATACGGTCTCTGCTCCTTTGAAGCAGGCGCAGGAAGGTATTTGTATTTTATTCCCCTTCTATTTCTGGCATCCACCAATCTCTGGGGCGGACTCAGTTTGAATCATTCCCCGGGAGAATCCATTCTGTATGTTGTCAGTATGTTGTGTGTGGGTTTTTTAGAGGAAGTAATTTTCAGAGGTCTGCTGTTTCGGGCAATCTGCAAAACCAATAAAGTAAAACAGGCTATTCTCATTTCCAGTATTACCTTTGGCTTTGGCCATATTATAAATCTACTGAACGGAAGTGATATTCTGGAAACCCTGATGCAGATCTGCTACGCCGTTGCCATTGGTTTCCTGTTTACGATTCTTTTTTACAAGGGGAAAAGTCTTTGGCCCTGCATCATTACCCATGGCGTTATCAACAGCTTAAGCGCCTTTGCGAATAAGCCCGTCATGACAATACAGCTGTATCTGGCCGCATGTATCTTCCTGTGCCTTGTCTCAACCGGATACGCACTTTATATTTTAAAAGGTCAGCCTAAAAACAAACAATAGATCTGACATGGATTTCCTTCATCCCAGAGGGTGGGAAACACCTCAAATTCCTGAAATCCAAGGCTGAGATAAAACCGGTTTGTGGCATCATATTCCGGATAATGCCCCATCTCCACGGTTTTCACCTGCAGGAAGGAATACTTTTCTTTACGGGCCTGCTCCCTGGCAGCCAAAAAAAGCTTCCGCCCGATTCCTCTGCGGTGGAATTCCTGCAGTACTCCCATCACGGCAAGCTCAACCGTATCCCGCCCTGTCTCCTTCAGACACAGGAAGCCCCTGGGACTGTCATCCTCCATCGCCGCAAAGAAAGTCTGCCCTTCACTGTCCGCAATATATGCCTCCCTGGCTTCCGGTATACCGAACCAATCAGGCAGTGCCTCCAGTATTTCACGGGCAATCTCCCGCTTCCGCCTGCCTTCCCGAATCTCCGTTATCTCTATTCTCTATTGCCGCTTCCATTTTCAGCCCTTTCCTGCCCGTTCCCATTTGCAAGCATTAATTTCATTTCTTTGCTCAATCTATCCCCTCCTGCACACGCTTATTACACTTATTATACAAAATTCCATGATTACTGCAAGTATTTCCGGCATATAGCAGGATTGAAAGAAATTAATGTGAATTTTATTGTAATCAAGAGTGTGTTTTTGTATAATTGAAGTGTAGCAGGAGTAAGCTATATCGTATCTTCCGTTACAGATTTAAAAAAACCGAGGTGATAAGGTGCAAGACGAAACAAAACAGACACCGGAAGTTATGGCAAAGCGTACCGCCAAAAATAGTGTATTCCTTGACCTTTTTCAAAATAAAAGTTATCTGTTAAAGCTGTATAAAACGCTCCACCCAGAGGACACCACCGCAACAGAGGATTCACTTACAGATGTAACAATCACAAACGTATTGACTGATAATCTGTATAATGACTTAGGTTTTATTGTCAACAATAAACTGATGATACTCATAGAGGCGCAATCTACATGGACAATGAATATATTGGTAAGAGTGTTGCTGTATTTAGCCCAAAGCTATCACGAATATTTTCAGCGTACCAGCCAAGACTATTACAAGAGCAGAA
>CAZAMX010000346.1:0-3196 GCA_964486095.1 uncultured Acetatifactor sp.
TGACGAAAGCGCAGTGCGTGATTCATCTGACGATGTCGGGGAAGGTCAGCAAGGGCTATGAGAACGCGCTGGCGGCAGCGGAAAGCTTTGACAATGTGGAGGTGATTGACACCGGACATTTGTCCAGCGGAATGGGCATCATCGCTTTACAGGCGGCTGCGTATGCCGCCGGCGATATGTCAAAGGAGGATGTGGCGGAGAGGATACGGCAGATCCGCTCCCAGGTCAGAACAAGCTTTATTGTGGACGATACGGAATATCTATTGTATGCGGGAAGAATTTCTCCATGGATTAATACAATATGCAAGGCGTTTATGGTACATCCGGTGCTGGTTCTGAAAAACAGTAAAATGTCAGTAGGAGCCATTAAGATCGGAACGCAGGAAACGGTATGGAAGAAGTATATTGATTCCGTACTGAAGAATGCGGGCAGAATAGATAAAAGTCTTGTATTCATCACCCATGCCGGGCTGTCTAATGAGGATTTGCAGAAAATTGAGAAGATTGTCAGGAAGAAGGTTAATTTTGATCGGGTTATTTATCAGAAAGCCTCGCCGGCAATTTCCATTAACTGCGGGATGGGGGCGTTTGGGCTGTTATTTATGTATAACGGTTCCGCCATGACCGGCAAAATAGGCGAATCATAACTGCGGGAACGAATACCTTGAACGGATCATGGCCGAACTGCTGCATTCATAATAAAAAATTGAAATAAGAAAATGAGGGGAAGATTTTTATGAAAGGGGAAGGAAAGAAAATTGCCTTTTTGGCGCTTCTATCAATACTGATGATTGGCGGATGCGGAAAAAATCAGGAAACCGTAAGCTTTGAACTGGCGGAAGGAGAGTCCGATTTAGCGTATATACAGGATAAGGGAACGCTTGTGGCAGGTATTACGGATTTTGCGCCGATGGATTACCGCGACGGAGAAGCTTGGATCGGCTTTGACGTTGAGCTGGCAGAGGCTTTTGCAGAGAGGATAGGCGTCACCCTGGAGCTGAAGGAAATCGACTGGGATGACAAGACCAGGCTGTTAGAGAAAGGAGAAATTGACTGTATCTGGAACGGAATGACGATGACTCCGGCGCTGATAGAATCCATTTCCTGCTCCGGTCCGTATCTTTCCAATGCGCAGGTGATCGTGATGTATGAAGAAGAGCTGGAACAATATCAAACGATGGAGGAATGTCGGCATCTGCTGTTTGCCGTGGAAGCAGGTTCTTCCGGGGAAGCTCTTTTGCAGGAAAAGAAATACCGCTATGTGACATGGGCAACGCAGAAGGAAGCTTTGCAGAGCGTTCTGGATAAGAAGGCAGATGCGACAGTAATTGATATTATTATGGCAGCATATAACACCGGTGACGGCCAGGAATACGATAAGCTTGGATTTGCCGTTCCTCTTAATGACGAAAAAATTTGCGTGGGTTTTCGCAAAGACTCTGATTTGACACAGGAGGCGGACGCTTTTATTCAGGCGGCTTATGAGGACGGAAGTATAAACACACTGGCAGAAAAATATGGGATTGAGAATGCGGTTCTGAAATAAAGCATACAAAGAAAAGCATCAGCGGGAATAAAAGGTGTATCGTGATGAAGCGAAAGCTGACGATACACCTTTTGACAACCGGCTGTCTGTTAAAGCTTCTCCGGCTCCGGATACGCTACGCCGAAGCATTCTACGGTGACGGTTTCCATCACCTGAGGCTCTGTGGGCCTGTCGTTCCAATCGGTTTTCGTCTCGGCGATTTTATTCACCACATCCATACCTTCTATCACCTTTCCAAACGCTGCGTAAGCGCCGTCTAAATGAGGGCTTGTCTTGTGCATGATAAAGAACTGGCTTCCAGCGGAATTGGGGTTCTGCGCTCTTGCCATGGAGAGTACGCCTTCCGTATGTTTTAAGGAATTGTCAAAGCCGTTTTGGGAAAATTCGCCTTTAATGCTGTATCCGGGATCACCCATGCCTGTTCCCTCGGGGCATCCTCCCTGGATCATAAAGCCCTTGATCACCCGATGGAAGATTAAGCCGTCATAAAATTTTTTCTGAATCAGGCTGATAAAATTGTTTACGGAGTTGGGAGCAATCTCGGGATAAAGCTCTGCCTTAATTACGTCTCCGCCCTTCATGGTAACGGTTACAATAGGATTTTGTGCCATAATAGTTGTCCTTTCCTGTAAAAAGTGTATTATGGTTATTATAGCTTAAAGAGATGAAAGCGTAAAGCATTTTAGGAGCATGAACGTGAGTTATTACAGGAAGATGGAAGTGAATACCACAGAGCTTAAAGGCACGCTGCATGTTACGGACAGCCTGGCTGAAGCAAAGCAGCTGCGGGCTGTGGGAGAGGCAGTGCTGATTTATTTTCATGACGGAAACAGGAATGAGGATTTTTCCGATTTTATGTTCGGGGTGGAAGAACCGGCCCATCTAGAAGACGACTATGTGGAACGGGTATATCGGAGACTTAAGGGCCTGCCTTGGAATATTCTTAAGACGCAGAGGTGCCTGATCCGGGAGACTACCCCGGAGGACGTGGAGGATTTCTTCCGGATATACAGTGATCCGGCCATTACGCAGTTCATGGAGGGACTGTACCCGGATAAGGAGCAGGAGAAGGAATATATCAGGGAATATATTAAGAAGGTATATACCTTTTACGAATTTGGAGTTTGGACGGTTGTGGAAAAAAGCAGCGGGGCCGTTATCGGCAGAGCAGGCTTTTCCTATCGGGAGGGCTACGATGAGCCGGAGCTTGGATTTATCATCGGTGTTCCCTGGCAGAGAAAGGGGTACGGGGAAGAGGTGTGCCGGGGGATTCTGGCTTATGGCATGGATCAGCTGGGCTTCCGGGAGGTGAATGCCCTGGTGGAGACCGGAAACGAAGCTTCGTTAAAGTTATGCGATAAGCTGGGTTTTCGAGCGGTTGAAGAGCTTTGCATGGGAGAAAGAGATTACTTTTTGCTGAAGTATGCTCAATTTGTAGAAAAATAATAGCATATTGCTTGAATTTTTAGAAAAAATGCAGTTGACGCTTGCGAAAAGCAGTGCTATACTTGCCAACATAAAGAGCGAAGGCGCTATGGAGAAATCCGTAGCGCCTTTTTTGCGATTAGAGGAGGGATTAGTGTGAAAAATAAATATTTCACACGCAAATTTGTGCCTGCGGCCCAAATTCGCAGGTTACGGAAAGGCATG
>CAZAMX010000347.1:0-473 GCA_964486095.1 uncultured Acetatifactor sp.
AAAACTTCTTTCTCAAAATCTTTACTTTCGCGCACTAATTTAATCAATGCTTCCGAAACAGTAAATAAACCTTTTTTTATATCACTTTCACATTCCACATAATTATTTTTGCACTTACAATATTCATTCCACAATAAAGCACATAAATTCATGCTATCATATCCACACTGTCCAAGCACCTCATCAGTTATTTTAACTTTTAACAATAAATCCTTTATCTCAGCTGTCACATAATCAATGTTTTTTTCAGGAATGTTCAAGGACTTCATATTCTCCTTGGAGAGAATATGCTCGATGTTTGCCTTCTCTCTGTTAATGAAACCATTAATCTTATCTATCCCTTGTTCTGATATTCCGTCTATAGAAATACCAATTACTTCATTAACTAACTCATTCCTTATCTTATCTCCTACTACTGACTTTATTACTGCTGATATAATATTGACTACAATGCTCATTTTTTATCCTCTTTA
>CAZAMX010000347.1:483-3190 GCA_964486095.1 uncultured Acetatifactor sp.
TACATCTTTTATATTTACCACAATCACAATATACTGCTTTATTATCAAATATATTAACACATTTAGAAAGCTTACACCATACTTTTTAAGAATCAGCATAGAACAAAATACGATAAAAAAACATACCAGACTTCACATCCGATATGCTTTATAATCTTATTTGACTGTCATACTTGTATTTCAGGTTTGCATATCTTTCAAATATCATTAGCATTTTTTACTGTAAGCTAAAGTGCTGTTATCTCACCTGCATAACAGGTGGTTTATTAAAAAATTGCCTTACAATTAAAGGGAAGTCCCGTTTTGACAGCGAAACGCTCTTACTCCCTAGAATTATGTAATCTTTCATCATATACGGCTTCTTCAGGTAACATCTCTGTATCCAGTGAGAGTAACGGCACAAACCACTGAGGATTTAAAAATATTAATAAAATAAGCCCAAAACATCGCATGAGGGTATCACACGGTCATCTGTTTCATGACTGTGCGACACCCCCATATCGTATGCCTCAAATATCTGTATAACTATAAAACAGGTAAATTATCTTTTGTATCAACCATGTGCATCTTCTGAAAACTATTCGGTATTCACACTAAATTTCCCAATCCTGGCTGAGCATCTGCAGTTTTACCATATGCGGATAAATTGTTTCCTTATTTATCAATTCCTCCGGCGTTCCCTGCTCCGCAACGGTACCGTCAGAAAGTACCACTACTTTATCCGCTCCGCTTACGGTACGCATACGGTGAGCAATCACAAGCACGGTCTTATCCTTGATCAGCCTTGACAAAGCAGCCTGTATCAAAGTTTCGTTTTCTACATCAAGACTTGCCGTTGCTTCGTCCAATAGCTTCCTGGCAAATTCCTCACAGTTTGCCAGCCTTGCAGCCCGGATCACTTCTTCATCCGTCGCATCCTTCCTGCCGATTCTGATATTCTCCATGATTGTATTATTAAACAGCGTTACATCCTGAAACACAATAGAGTACAGCGACAGCAATGTTTCCGGCTCTATTTTGCTATATCCATACCGCCGACAGTGATTTTTCCCTTGTTTATATCCCAGAATCTCGCTGCAAGCCGTGATACCGTAGTTTTGCCGCCGGAGGGACCAACCAATGCGGTCACTTGCCCCTGCTTTGCCGTAAAAGACACGTCTTTCAACACGGTTTCCCCCGTATTATAAGCAAATCCCACATGGTCAAATACAATATCATACCCCTTATTCGTTACCCTGCTGCTTCCGGTCTGAACAGGCTGGTCAAGGATTTCATTCATACGGTTTATGTTCGTTTTGGTAGAGATTACCGCTGCAAGATTCTGCAATGCACCTTCCGGCGGAGCATACAGTCTTGAAGCCACAAGTAAAAACAAAAAGAACAGCGGAATCGTAATCTCCCCGCGAATGAGCAGCACAGAACCGACAAGCGCCACATCCGCTTTTACCAGTCTGCTCTGAATGTTTAATACAACAGCTTATTTCCCTTCTCGCATATCTCATAAATCTCATCATATTTCGCTTCGATCAGCGGCGTAACCTTTTCCGTCTGTTTTCCTACAATCTTTTTATAAAGGAAATACGGAAATATCCACCCCAGAACCCCTGGTACGGCAAGCAGGATACATAAAATATACTGTGGCGGCTGGGCTGTCGCCGCAAATGTAGAGCCGGCCATAAAAGCTGTCCCCACCACGCCAAGGATTATGGCATAAGCTGCTGCTGCCGATGTCTTCCTCCCTTCCAGCGTCTGTATCTCCGTGACGCATGCTTCAAAATTCCGCTGCAGCCTGGTAAGCTCCGCTTTGTTGAGAATCTTTCGGTCACGCTTCAGCCGGATCACCGCCCTTGCTGCTGCCGTCTTTCCTCCCATACTGTTTTCCGGCAGACTGTCGTTCACTTCCCAGCCAAAATTTTCATACCCGTCCAGAAGTAATGACACCATACTGCTATCTGCCACAATCTCTTTATACTCATATCCCACATAATTTCTTTTCTCTTTTTCCCAAACTGCGCTTCTCTCATTATCTTCCATTTTCTGCCTTCCTCCTACTCCAAGCCTCCGCCCCGGCTGCGGGCAGCGTCACCAGAAAGGTACTCCCTTTTCCTTCTTCACTGGTGATCTGGATCTCCCCGTCCATCAACTCCAGCACCCGCTTCACCAGCGCAAGGCCAAGCCCGTTCCCCTCCGTAGAATGGGAAGTGTCCCCCTGATAAAACTTGTCAAAAATATGATTTATGCTTTCTTTTGATATGCCGCAGCCCGTATCCGATACCGACACCCGGATGCAGGCTTCATCCGAGGTCTGCCGGATTGTAATACAGCCTCCCTGTTTTGTAAATTTTACCGCATTGGAAAGCAGGTTGTTCCATACCAGCTCCATCAGGTCCCTGTCCGCTTTTATCATTGCCGCATCCTCTATGTCTGCCTCCAGTTCAATCCCCTTTTCCTCCATGGCATCCTCAAACAGAAAGGCGCTCTCACATAGCTGCCTGCACACATCATAAACCTCTACTTCAGGCATGATCCTCTGGTGTTCCAGCTTATTTAATTTCAGGATATTGCTGATCAGGGAGGAAAGCCTTGAGGCCGCATCTTCGATCCCCTTTGCATATTCTTCTCTCTGTTCCGCAGATGCCTTCCCCGTCCGCAGGAGCTGTGCATAATTTTTAATAATGGCCATGGGCGTTTTCATCTCTTGGGATAC
>CAZAMX010000348.1:0-1421 GCA_964486095.1 uncultured Acetatifactor sp.
GGCAGAGCGGTTCCACTGTAGGTCAGGTTCTGCCGGTGGAGATTCCCGCCATTTCTTTAAGAAACATGGGAATAGAGAATCTGGATGTATCTACCAAGGAAGGCGCCCTGAAAGGAATCGACGATATTGACGGCGCGGTTAAGTATGTTTCAAAGGTTCGCGGAATATTGGGGGCATATCAGAACAGGCTGGAATCTACCGTCAACAGTCTGGACGTTACGTCGGAGAACATGACGGCGGCATACTCCCGGATTATGGACGTGGATATGGCGGAAGAAATGACCAATTACACTACCTACCAGGTTTTGACCCAGGCGGGTACGTCCATGCTGGCCCAGGCCAACGAGCGGCCCTCGCAGGTGCTGCAGCTTTTACAATAAAAAAGCGAAAAGATTTTCTAAGGCTGATAAGAACTCAACCTAAGAAAATCCAGGTTTCGCTTCAAAGAATTGCCGAAAGGCAATTCTTTTCGGTCTGCTGATGGTTTGTGTTGGAATGCAACAAAGAAAAAGGGTTAAAAATGCTATGACGAATGTGGAAAAGCAGGATTTTACATTACGAATATCCCAGGCGAATCCCACCCAGATGGTAGTGATTTTATATGAAATGCTGCTGTGCTATGTAAAGGACGGGAAAACCGCACTGGAACAGGGAAACGATACTGATCTGCAGGCGGCGGTCCGCAGGGCAAGGGGATGCGTGGGTGAGCTGATGAATTCGCTGAATCTGCAATATGAACCGGCCCCTGCACTGCTTGGTCTCTATGGCTTCTGCATCAGAAAGCTTGCCGCCGCGGAAAGCGGGAAAAGGGTGCTGCCGCTGGAAGAAATAGAGCGTATTGTCATTCCGTTGAAAGACGCTTACGGGCAGATTGCCGGACAAAACAGTGCCGGGCCGGTTATGGGTAATTCTCAGACAGTGTATGCAGGGCTCACCTACGGCAGACATTCTTTAACCGAAAACATGACTGACCAGGGAGCGAATCGGGGAATGTACGTGTGAAGCCTCCTGTTCGGCTGCGGCCTCCAAGGACGCCAGTTCGCTGAGATGTTTGTACTTTTTTTGCAAAGAATTAATTTCATAAATATAGCCGTCGATCAAGTCAGGATCGGTAGCATTGTTAAAACCCGCATAGGCAATGTCAAGCGCTCTGTGGGTTTTTTCTATGGATTCCCGCAGGGTAATGGGAGTGAGATCCTCTTCCACGGTTTGAACGGTGTCTGCCTTTTGGCTGAAATACATTTTCATGGTAAATCCTTCCTTTCCTGAGGTTGTTAAAATTATAGTCACGACATTAACAAAATATTCCATAAAATAGAAAATACTGATAGAAATCTTCTAAACGTAATATTTATCCGGCGAGAGTCATAGGATGTACAAAAGGACATGGAGCAGATCGGCGTGAAAAAGGAATGGATTCT
>CAZAMX010000348.1:1431-2562 GCA_964486095.1 uncultured Acetatifactor sp.
AGGAATTTCTCCGGGAGTGGGTATTAACGGAGCAACGGTTTTCACATCCGGAATCCTTGGAATTCCAGGGCTTGCGGCACTTTATGGCATAGGGCTTTATAAAAATTTGTAAATTTTTGACAAAAATGATATTTTTGTGTTTTATATCTTGCAAAGCAAAAACCTATCGCGTATAATACGCTTACAGCCTGATGATCCGGCTGTTCGATTATTACTCGATCTTTTTCTTGGGACAAGTATCGTCCCGCAAATTCGGTTAAAAAAAATCTAGCATCACGATGATTCGGATTTCGGAATTGCCGTAAGAAATGTAAGCAGGAAGGAGAGAAGAGGTTGGCGGTTTTAGGTCTGCTGCTGGCAGCCGCCTGTGGTTTTGACTATTGGAAGAGAAGAATTCCAAACGCTTTAGTAGCGCTCATCGCCGTGGCGGGTATGTTGTTCTGGCTTCGGAGGGAGGGGCCGCCGGGGGTACTGCTTTATTTGGGAAAAGCGGCGGCAGTCATGGGGCTGCTGTATCTCCCCTTTAAAACAGGTGCTATTGGGGCCGGGGATGTCAAGCTGCTGGGGGTGGCTGCCGGGTATTTTCCATTCAAGAAAATCTTCTTATTTTCATTTATTTCCATGCTGGCTGCAGCAATTATTTCACTTGTTAAACTGTTGGTAAATAAAAATTTCAGAGAACGTCTGGGCGTTTTTTTCCGGTACCTTGAAGGAACCATGAAAAAAGGCGAGCTGCAGCCATACCCTGCCGCGGGGAAGGACCGGCGGTTGAGCGTCTGTCTGTCGGGTCCCGTCCTGCTCAGTCTTATACTGTATCTTGGAGGTGTCTATTGAGAGACGGGGAAAAGATCATGGCGCTGTGCGACACGGAAGAGGAATATGCGCAGCTGATGACGGAGTTTTTAAGAAAGAAAAAAGAGCTGCCATGGAAAATCCATACCTATACCAGCGTGCAGGAGCTGATGAAGGAGGAAAGAGAAGGGCTGGAGCTGCTTGTGATCTCCGAGTCGGCATACTGTGACCGGGTATTGGAGCTGGAGGCGCCTCGTATTGTACTGTTAAGCGAAAGCGGAGTGATGCGATGGGAAAATGTCTGCTATGTGGATAAGTACCGTCAAGCGGAAGAGGTAC
>CAZAMX010000348.1:2572-3188 GCA_964486095.1 uncultured Acetatifactor sp.
TGAAGGTATATATGGAGATTGCCGATACCCGGCTGCCAAAGCTGAAAAGAGTGAGAGAGATTACATTTATCGGCAATTATTCGCCGGTGCGCAGAGCCATGCAGACGTCATTTGCACTTACCATGGGGCAGATCCTGGCGAAGGATCATGCCACGCTGTATCTGAATTTTGAACATTATGCGGGAATTGCGGAGCTGCGTCCCGGTCCGCAGTCGCCGGATCTGGCGGATCTCCTATACTTTCTTCACGGAGACCCGGAAAAATTTGGGCTGCGGCTGCGTGCCGGCTGCCGGCGCCTGGGAGATCTGGACTACATACCGTCCATGAAATCCGGTCAGAATCTGCTTTCCGTGAGGGCTTCGGATTGGCTGGAGCTGCTGCGGCGGATAGAGGATATGGGGGAATACGAATATGTGATCCTTGATTTAAGCGAAAGTATGCAGGGATTGTTCGAAATTCTGCGCATGTGCAGGGCAGTGTTTACGCTCACGAAGGAGGACAGGATTTCCAACAGCAAGCTTTTGCAATACGAACAGCTGCTGTCTCTTTATGAATATGAGGATGTGCTGGAAAAGACCAGGCGTTTAAAGCTGCCTCGGATACAGCGGCTTCCGGA
>CAZAMX010000349.1:0-3183 GCA_964486095.1 uncultured Acetatifactor sp.
AGCGCCACATGCTCCTGAATCATGTTTTTCAGCTCCAGCACATCATATTTGGAGGTAATTTCGCCGGAGGAAACCATTTCCTTATTCAAGCGCCTGTAAAGGTCATTTCCCTCGTCCAGCACATAGGCAATACCGCCGCTCATGCCGGCTGCAAAGTTCTTTCCGGTAGAGCCCAGCACCACTACCCGGCCGCCGGTCATATACTCACAGCCATGATCTCCCACGCCTTCCACCACTGCGCTGGCGCCGGAATTACGGACACAAAAACGTTCTCCTGCCACACCGGCTATAAAGGCCTTGCCGCTGGTAGCCCCATAGAGCGCTACATTTCCGATGATAATATTCTCCGAAGCCGTAAAGGCACTGCCTGCAGGAGGATAGACAATCAGCTTGCCGCCGGAAAGCCCCTTGCCGAAATAATCATTGGAATCACCCACCAGCTCCAGGGTTAATCCCTTTGGAATAAAAGCTCCGAAGGACTGCCCGCCCGCGCCGTTGCATAACACATGATATGTATCCTCTTCCACCTCATCCCCCAGCTTTCCGGTAATCTCGCTGCCCAGGATGGTACCGAAGCTCCTGTCCGTATTGGATACATCCACTGCGATACTCTTTTTCTGCCCGGTTTCCAGGGCCTTGCCCAGATGCTTTAACAGCACCTTCTCGTCCAGGGTCTTTTCCAGCTCAAAGTCATAAACCTGCTTCGGATCAAAGGTGCATTTTCCCTTGGCACCCTGATAGGGATTCTCCAAAATCCCTGTCAAATCCACCTGGGACTGCCTTCCGCTTAACGCTTCCCTGCGCTTTAGCAGATCCGTACGGCCCACAAGCTCATCCACGGTCCTCACCCCAAGGGCCGCCATATATTCCCGAAGCTCCTGCGCAATAAACCGCATAAAATTCTCCACATACTCCGGCTTGCCCTTAAAGTTCTTACGCAGCTCAGGATTCTGGGTAGCAACGCCCACAGGGCAGGTATCCAAATTGCAGACCCGCATCATCACACAGCCCATGGTCACCAGCGGCGCCGTGGCAAAGCCAAATTCCTCCGCCCCTAAAATCGCCGCAATGGCCACATCCCGGCCGCTCATCAGCTTACCGTCCGTCTCAATACGCACCTTATTCCGCAGACCGTTCATAATCAGGGTCTGATGAGTCTCCGCCAGTCCCAGCTCCCAGGGCAGCCCTGCGTTGTGAATGGAGCTTTTAGGCGCGGCGCCGGTACCGCCGTCATATCCGGATACCAGGATCACCTGAGCTCCCGCCTTGGCCACACCTGCGGCCACGGTTCCCACTCCCGCCTCGGACACCAGCTTGACGGAGATCCTTGCCTGCCTGTTGGCATTTTTTAGGTCATAAATCAGCTGGGCAAGATCCTCAATAGAATATATATCATGATGAGGCGGCGGGGAGATCAGGGACACACCGGGAGTGGAATGCCTTGTTTTGGCAATCCAGGGATAAACCTTTCCCCCCGGCAGATGCCCCCCTTCTCCGGGCTTTGCCCCCTGGGCCATCTTAATCTGAATTTCCTTTGCGCTCACCAGATAGCGGCTGGTGACCCCGAATCTGCCGCTGGCCACCTGCTTGATAGCGGAGCAGCGGTCCAGTCCGTCAGGCCCCACGGTCAGCCTTTCCAAATCTTCACCGCCCTCGCCGGAATTGCTCTTCCCGTGCAGCCTGTTCATGGCAATGGCCATCGTCTCATGGGCTTCTTTGGAAATGGAACCGTAGGACATGGCACCGGTCTTAAAACGGGTTACAATGGACTCCACCGGCTCCACCTCTTCCAGGTCGATCCCCTTCTTCGGGTAATTGAAATCCATGAGTCCCCGCAGATTCCTGACTTTTGTCTCATCGTTCACCATGGCGGTATACTGCTTAAACATCTGATAATCTCCCCGTCTGGTGGACTCCTGAAGCATATGGATGGTGGCAGGGTTATAGAGATGCTCGTCTCCGCCGCTGCGCATCTTGTGATGTCCCGGACTGTCCAGGGTCAGGTCACTGCCCAGCCCCAGGGGATCAAAGGCCATGGAATGAAGGCGATCCACCTGCTCTTCCATATCCTTCAGGGTGATACCGCCCACCCGGCACACCGTATTGCTGAAATATTTTTCAATCACCGACCGGTCAATGCCGATGGCCTCAAAAATCTGGGAGCCCTGATAAGACTGAATGGTGCTGATACCCATCTTGGAGGCAATCTTGACGATACCGTGAAGCACCGCATGATTATAATCATTCACTGCCGCATAATAATCCTTATCCAGCATATGACTGTCGATCAGCTCCCGGATGGAGTCCTGGGCCAGATAAGGGTTGATGGCACAGGCGCCATAGCCTAACAGGGTTGCAAAGTGATGAACCTCTCTGGGCTCGCCGGATTCCAGGATCAATGCCACCCGGGTTCTCTTCTTTGTGTGTACCAGATATTGGTTTAAGGCCGACACTGCCAGCAGAGAAGGAATGGGCACATGATTCTCATCCACGCCCCTGTCGGAGAGGATCAATATATTCACCCCGTCCCGATATGCCCTGTCCACCTCCACAAACAGCCTGTCAATCGCACGCTCCAGGCTGGTGTTCTTATAATAGGTAATAGGCACCACTTCAACCTTAAAACCATCGGTCTTCATATTTTTGATCTTCAGCAGATCCGTATTCGTAAGAATAGGGTTATTTACCCGAAGAACATGACAGTTTCCGGGAGTCTCCTGGAGAATATTGCCCTCAGGGCCGATGTACACTGTGGTAGAGGTAACAATCTCTTCCCGAATGGCGTCAATGGGCGGGTTTGTCACCTGCGCAAACAGCTGCTTGAAATAATGAAACAGGGGATGGCAGGCATTGCTGAGCACAGGCAGAGGGGTATCCACTCCCATGGCGGCAATGGCTTCTCCACCGTTCTTTGCCATCGGCAGGATACTGGTCTTTAACTCATCATAGGTATAGCCGAAGGCCTTCTGCATCCGCTGACGCTCTTCAAAGGTATACTCCGGAACCCGCTGGTTGGGGATATGCAAATCCTTTAAAAACACCAGGTTACTGTCCAGCCACTCGCCATAGGGCTGGCGGGAGGCATATTTCTCCTTCAGCTCTTCATCGGAAATCACCTTGCCCTGAACCGTATCTACCAGCAGCATCTTGCCGGGACGCAGCCGCTCCTTCGTCCTGATCCTT
>CAZAMX010000350.1:0-3178 GCA_964486095.1 uncultured Acetatifactor sp.
GGAGGATGCGGCAGGAACCCTGAATCCTTCCATACAGCGCAGCAAACGTCGTCTGTATGTGGAGCGGTATATCACCAACGACTTTTATATCCGGGCAAGGCAGATTACGGAAAACCCGCCGGCCAAACACAATTATGCCGCCTGGGTCTCTCTGATGCAGCACTACGGCCTGCCCACAAGAATGCTGGACTGGAGCGAGTCACCTCTGATCGCCTCTTTCTTTGCCACGGAGACTTACCGGGCCACGGAAGATCTGGACGCCTGCGTGTGGGTGCTGGCTCCCGACCTTTTAAACGAACGCGAGGGCTTCGGGCGCTGCATTTATCCCATCGACGCGGATACCACACAGGAGATGCTGCTGCCGGCCTTCAAGCATAATCACCATAATCCGGAGCTGGTGGACAGGATTCTGGCCTGCAGCTCCACGGAGAACAACCTGCGCATGTATTCCCAGCATGCCAACTTCACGGTACATAACTCCCTGCGGCATCTGGAAGACATCTGCCAGGACAACATGCTCTACAAAATCATCATTCCCGGCGGCAGAAAGGAATATTTTATCAAGAGCCTTCGGGCCTTCGGCATCACGGAAAGCTTTGTCTATCCGGACCTTGAGCATATATCAAGCGACCTGCGGGACCAGTACGAGATTTAACATGAGGGGGACACCATGAAAATTGTATTAGATCATCTGACCAAAAAATTTCCCAGCCGAAACAAAAAGGAGCGCGGCGAGGTTACCGCCGTGGGCGACTTCTGCTTTGAAATTCCCGACGGAAAGCTGGTAGGGCTTTTAGGACCTTCCGGCTGCGGAAAGAGTACCACCTTAAACCTAATCTGCGGCCTGTTAAAGCCCACGGAGGGTAAAATCTTTTTCGGGAATGACGACGTGACCAGCCTGCCCCCGGAAAACAGGGGGGTAGGGCTGGTATTTCAAAACTATGCTCTCTATCCGCATCTAACCGTTCGGAAAAACATTCAGTTCCCTCTGGAAAACTTGAAGGGCCCGGCAAAGCTCACCAAGGAAGAGATGGACGGCAAGGTTTATGCCGCGGCAAAGCTGGTGCAGATTGACGGCCTCATGGAGCGCAAGCCCAGCGAGCTCTCCGGCGGCCAGCAGCAGCGGGTAGCTATCGCCAGAGCCCTGGTGAAGATGCCCAAAGTGCTTTTACTGGACGAGCCTCTTTCCAATCTGGACGCCAGGCTGCGGCTGCAGACCAGGGAAGAGATCCGGCGCATCCAGAAGGAAACAAAAATTACCACCATTTTCGTTACTCACGACCAGGACGAAGCCATGAGCATATCCGATCTGATCGTGGTCATGAAGGACGGCTATGTCCAGCAAATCGGCAAGCCCCAGGAGGTCTATGACAATCCGGTAAATCTCTTCGTAGCGAAATTTTTGGGAACGCCCCCCATCAATGTCTTTGACGGCCGCGTAAAGAGCGGTATGCTTTACATCGGTGATGATGCGGTTTTAAAGGCAGACGGCATTCCGGATCAGGAGGTTCACGCAGGCATCCGTCCCGAAGGCTTTGAACTTCGTGAGGACGGCCCCCTGCATCTGCAGATGAACAGACTGGAGGTCATGGGCAGAGACGTCAGCATTGTCTCCGGCCATCCCTGCTGCCAGAGTGATACCATCCGCTCCATTATCCCTGCGGAGAGCAATGTTGACACAGCTTCCGATACCATCCGCTTTGCCTTAAAGCCCGCCAAGGTATTTCTGTTCAGCAAGGAAACGGAAGAACGCATTTATATATAAACGCAAGGGTTTGCCTGCAAACGGAGTGTTTCGCAATAACCCGAAGCACTATTACTTGGAAAGGAAAAATTATGGAAAAACAAAATTTCAAGGGCTGGCTGTACCTGATCCCGGCCATTCTTTTCTTAGGTGCGTTCATGATCTATCCGCTGGTGGACGTGTTTGTCTATTCCTTTGAAGAAGGATACAATTCCGCCTCGCAGACTTACCTGGGCGTGGGAGGCTACAATTATTCCTATGTCCTGCACGACCCCTATTTTCTGCAGGCTGTAAAGAATACCTTTATTCTGGTAATCATTACCGTGCCCGTGTCCACCATTCTGGCGCTGCTGATCTCCATGGGCTTAAGCTCTATCAAGCCCCTGCGGAATCTGTTCCAGACCGTGTACTTCCTGCCCTATGTGACAAACACTCTGGCGGTGGGTCTGGTATTTATGATCCTGTTTAAGAAGACCGCCTATTCCGACGGCCTGGTAAATCTGCTCATCAATCTGTTCGGCGGCAGCTCTGTGGACTTTATCGACGGCCCCTATTGGGCAAAAATGTTTGTGCTGTGTTTTTATACGGTGTGGGTGGTAATGCCCTTTAAAATCCTGATTCTCACCAGCGCTCTGGCCAGCGTGAATCAGGTATACTACAATGCGGCAAAGGTGGACGGCACCGGCAGCTTTCGGATATTCCGCAAAATTACCATCCCCATGATTTCTCCCATGATTTTCTACCTTGTAATCACCGGCTTTATCGGCGCCTTTAAGGCTTACAGCGACGCGGTGGCCCTGTTCGGCACCAATTTAAACGCCGCCGAGATGAATACCATCGTGGGATATGTGTACGATATGCTGTACGGCAACAGCGGCGGTTATCCTTCCTACGCTTCCGCCGCCGCCATTATCCTGTTTGCCATCGTGCTTACCATCACCTGCATCAACCTGCTGGTAAGCAGAAAGCATGTACATTACGCCGGCTAAAAATACAAAAATAATTGGAAGTGAGGGCAAACATGAAGAATCAAACCGATTATGAAAAAATAGAAAAGCAGGCAAAAATCCGCAGGAGGGCCGGAAATATAGTATGTTACTTTTTTCTCATTCTCTGGGCTCTTATCGTGCTGTTTCCCTTCTACTGGATGGTTCTGACCTCCGTAAAGAGCTATGGCACTTATAATTCCGAACGGATCCCGGCATTTTTTACCCTTTCGCCCACCCTGCAGAACTATCTGGATGCCTTTACCACAGTCTCGCTGGGAAAATATCTTTTGAACACATTGATTTTTACCGTGATCACCACCTCCATCATGCTGGTGGTCATCACCCTCGCTGCTTTTGCTTTTGCAAGACTGAATTTCAAAGGGCGGGACCTGGTGTTCACTCTCTTTCTGTCCCTGATGATGATCCCCAATGAACTGGTGGTCAT
>CAZAMX010000351.1:0-2871 GCA_964486095.1 uncultured Acetatifactor sp.
CCACGAGTCTCCGGGCAATGGACAGCCCCAGGCCGTTGCCCTCCATATGCCGTGATTTGTCGCCTCTGACGAACCTCTCTTCCAGCTCATCAGGCGAAATATCCAGCGCGTACTTGGACATGTTCCGGAAAATGATGAACACTCTGCCTTCCCTTTGTTCCAGCGTCAGGTATACCCTGGAGCCCTCCTGGGAGTATTTGCAGATATTGCTCAACAGGTTGTCAAAGACCCGCCACAAATGCCTGCCGTCCGCTAAAATCCTTAACGCTTCCTCCGGCTGGCTTACCCGCAGCTCCAGGTTTTTCTCCTCCATCCTCTGCTGATACTCTCCCACCGCCTGACTTAACAGAACCCCGGCCTCACAGGGCTCTAAGTGTACCTCCATGCTGCCCGTTACGGCCTTAGAAGCCTCCACCAGGTTTTCCAGCAGCCGTCTTAATCTGCCGGACTGCCGCAGCAGCACCTCGGAATACTCCCGGAGCTTTTGATTCTCAGCGGAATTTTCCGCCTCCCTGCCAATCAACTCCGCATAATTGATGATGGAAGTTAAGGGCGTCTTAATATCATGGGATACATTGGTAATCAGCTCTGTCTTTAAGCGCTCGCTTTTCATTTTCTCCGCAACCGCCCTGGAGACTCCCAGGCCCAGACTGTTCAAATTTTCGCCGTGCTCCTTGAATTCACCGAGCATATATTTCGTATCCACCCGGTAATCCGCATGGCCTTCTGCCAGCTCTCTGCTCGCCTTCAGCAGCTTTTTGCAGATCAGGGCAATATAAAGCACCACCACAAACACCGCCAGCTTTTCCAACAGCCATAGAACATGCCCACCGCTGTAAACCCTGGTAAAACGAGCCAGTCCCAAAAGCTCCAGCATGCAAAGAGCCAGATACGCCGTCACGGCAGTCCAAACCAAAGGGATTTTCCGAATCAGCCGCCACATTCCCCGCAGCACATAACCTAAAATCCGCCAAACCTTATATATTAACGTATTTTGCCACAGCCTCCCACGCTTAATGCGTATGGCAAAGTCACAAAGGTATATCATCCCCATTATCAGAGCAATTATGCAAAATATTACGGTTAAAATGACTGTCCCAAGTCCATACATATATTCCGCCATCAGCTTAAGGATAAGGGTCAGCAAAAGAGCAAAGCCAAGAGTCAGCATGTCAAAGGGAATCCCCGTCAGGAGTCCGGGAACAATTCCTTCCCTGCCGTTCCTGTGCCCCGCCGCACACAGCAGAAAGATAATGCAAATTACCAGCAGCAGCGCACCGCCTGCACAGACCGCAATCGCCCAATATCTGGCCTGATACAGCATTTTAATCAGCCCGGCCACCACCCGTATATCATCCTGCTTTTCAAATGCAGGGTCAAAAAACACGCGCACTATATAGGATATTTCTTCCGAATCTTCCGCTTCCTCCTGCTTGTCAAATACCGGCAGCTGCATGTAAACATCCACATACAGCCGGGAATAAAAGCCGTTATCCTCCATGGCCTCCGAAGGCTGATAGCTCTGCCAGAAAAACACACTGCTGTCCGCCTCTTCCATATCCTCCCACCTTAAAAACGCCACCTCCGCGTTGATCTCATCCAAATATTGACGCTCCGGATTTTGCGTCGCAAATTCATGACTAAAATAGTTATACATTTTATAGGCAACCGTATGTGCATTACTCCTGAGCCCTGCTTTCAGCACCGTTTCATAGCTGCTGGCATACATGCTTTCCTCAAAGGCTACATAACTGGCCAGCCCTCCAAGGGCACAGGCGGCAGCACTGATGAACATAAGCAGAACTGCTGTTACCTTTGCCACAATGGAGCCTGTCAGCCGATAGCGGCGTTTGCCGCCTGTCCGGCCGTTTTCTTCCCGCTCGGCATCCGCCTGCTTCTTCACATCCTTCTCCGCGGACCATTCCGCATCTGACTGCTCTTTCTCCTTTGCGTAACCTGCTTCCACATGCGTCCTCTCTTCTGCCCATTCTGCTACCGCGTGTTCCTTCTCTTCTCTCCAGTCTTTTTCCTTCATCACTGCAGCCTCCCTTTCTCCATCTTGTATCCCTGCCCCCAGACTACCTTCAAATATCTGGGCTCCGCAGGATTAATCTCCAGCTTTTCCCGCAGATGCCTGATGTGTACCGCCACCGTATTTTCACTGCCATAGGGCAGATCATTCCATATCTTCCGGTAAATTTCCTTCGGCGAAAACACATGCCCCGGATGCTGCATGAGCAGCTTCAAAATATCATATTCCGTAGGCGTCAGCGCCACCTCTTCCCCGTCCAGCGTCACCCGCTTTTCCGCATCATCCAGCTCGATAGCGCCGCACCGCAGGACCGCCGCCTGCATGTTTCCGGCCCCCAGCTGCATATATCTGCGAAGCTGGGACTTACACCTGGCCGACACCTCCACGGGATTAAAGGGCTTGGTGATATAATCGTCTGCCCCCACAGTCAGTCCCAGGATCTTATCCGTGTCCTCGGATTTGGCTGTCAGCAGGATAACAGGCACGTTACTCATCTCCCTGATCTTTACCATGGCCTCTATGCCGTCCATCTCCGGCATCATAATATCAAGCAATACAAGATGAATATCATGCTCTTCTACCACCTTCAGCGCTTCCTTCCCGTTAAAAGCCTCGAACAACGTATATTCCGCATCATTCAAATAGATTTTCAAGGCGTTTACAATGTCCCTCTCGTCATCACAAATCAAAATGTTGTACATACTTTTATCTCCTTACCCTCATTTTCAGATCCATTTTATCAAAATATATTTTAACAATAAACCGGGGAAATTTTTAAGAAATCTTTAAGGCTAACGCCTTTTTAACTTTTTTCACTTCTCTGAAATTTACAGAAGCCC
>CAZAMX010000351.1:2881-3149 GCA_964486095.1 uncultured Acetatifactor sp.
AGGTGCTTTTCATCATTTCTCTATTTTCATTAAAATGTCACTCAAAATTCTATTAGTGACATTAACACTGTTCCCCGCCATACAGATAACGAATGACTGCCTTCTGATCACCTGCCAGACTGTCCACCATGTCCCACAGGATGGCGTGCATTTTCATGTAGTCCACTCTGTGCGCCACGTCCCCTTCCACGTCCACGCCACAAGGTACTGACCCGTCCCCGCCAGCATAGACACCTAAAACGAAAGGATTCTATCCGGTTCTTAGTTT
>CAZAMX010000352.1:0-414 GCA_964486095.1 uncultured Acetatifactor sp.
TTTCCATATACTTTCAGTTACTGTTCGTCCAAATAGAGCTGTACAAGGTTCTGCAGAAGGGAGACGGCCTCTTCAGCACTTTTGTCCCCCTGAAAATACGGCTCCAGCTCTTCCTCCAAAATCTGCTCGATCTGCGGCGGCCACTTGGGCTCAGCCCTGCAGCTGTTCAGAAACTCCAAAAATTCCTCCAGATAGGTGCTTCCGTCCGGCTTTAAATATCGCATGTCTGACAGGATCGTCTGACCGTCTATCGTTACGATGTGCTTAGACACCCCGTCAACAACAATATAGGTATCTCGGATCACATCCCCCCTGATACTTAAATACAAACGGCTGCCGGCAAACTGCCGGTCGTAACTTAGAAGAGCGGCAAAAAAATCTTTGATCAGATCGGAAGAGCACACGTCTGAACTC
>CAZAMX010000352.1:424-2902 GCA_964486095.1 uncultured Acetatifactor sp.
TTAGAAGAGAGGCAAATAAATATTTGATCTATTCTTTATGCTTTGTATTTGCATTTACCGCAACAAAATGGAAATTATTCCCGGCAAAATGTCCGCCGCCCTCCGCCGGATAGCCCACCAGATGTGCTTTCCCGTCGTATTCTGACAAAATATTGGAAAAACTATGCAAATCCATGATCCACCTAGGGCAGCTGATATATTCCCCGTCTATCATCCGCTGCGCGATACTGGCGTTGCTTTCGGATTCTTCCCGCCAATATTCCTCGGCCCTGCCCTCATATTGTCTGCAGATTTCCAGAATCCTGATAAATTCCTCACACTCAAACCGAGCCGTTCCCCCGTCTATATCCAGAAATCGGGAATGACAAAGATCCGGAAGTATCGCCTTTAAACATCTCATGGGATCTAAATATAAAATGTATTCTCCGATGGGGCGGTTCCACTCTTCCTTTGCCTCCAGCAGCTGCAGGAACTCGTCCAGATTCCAGGAGTCCCCCGGCCAGGTATTGTCCGCAGTGATCATTGTGTTGATATAAAGCCGTGTCATCATCCCCACCAGCTTTCCGTCCACGGTTCCGTTCTCAATGACACAAGGGAAAAGCTGCCCCATGGTCTCCGCCGGGATCAGCTCCGTAAGGTCCATCAGCGCACCCTTTTCCGCTAAAATCAGCATATCCTCCGCCGATAACAGCATCAAATCCGGTCCTTCTCCGGCTGCAATCTGCGCCATAACCCTGTTCCGAAAAGCCTCCTCTTCACCCTCTTCTGCTCTTTCCGTATTGATGGGGCAGTTCCAGTGGGCATAACTGTACTCTACAGCTGCCTCCAGCGTATATTCCAAACCGCTTGGCTTTAAAACCGCCATGCGGATTTCGTCTTCCGGCTGATATTCTTCCTCTGAAAGACAGAATACCTGAAACATATTCGTTCCCAGCGCACAGAGAAGAAGCCTTCCCTGCCCCCCGGGCAGAAGAAAGGCCTGCCCCGACCCTGTGGGAAAGTTAATCTCCTCCAGAGGAATCAAATCCGTCAGCTTTTTCGCCGCCCGATCCCACCTGAACAGGTACTTATTATCCACATAATAGAGCTTATTTCCTTCCGGATATAACGTCCGCACATAAGGGACATCAGCGGATATTTCTATTTCCTCCCTGTCCCCGCTTTCCGGATCATAGCTGAAAAACCGGGTTTTCCCTTCCCTGCTCATGCAGGCGGCCAAACTCCCATCCGCACCCCTGGCAACATGATCGCCGTAAGGAGCGTCTTCTGAATTCCACGGATATTCCTTTTCATCCGGCAAGTTTTCCGCCAGAGACAGCTGATTTCCCTGCAAATCCGTAACCACCAGAAAATACCGAAGCTCCCCGTTCTTATCTTTATCAGTCACTCTGAAAGAAAGCTCTCCTGCTTTCGGCATGGCCATGGAGCGAATCGACCAACCTTCTCTTTCCGGAAAATCCAGGTAAAACGGCTCCCATGCAAACTCCGTGGTCCCATAGGCATATTTTGTAAGGAAAAACTGCCGCGATAGTTCCTCTTCCCCGCTCCGGTATTCCGCCAAAATGTAAATCACGCCGTCGTAGGCGTCGGCGTACAGCCGCCTGTCCTCATACTTCCATGCGGGAACGGCATCCTTTATGGACAGCCTGATATATTCCCCCATGTAAAGCTGATCTCCCTCTATTTGAGTAAGCTCCGACGCAAGACTGACATCCGTGAAATCTTTCACCGCGTTCTTTACATCGTACCCTTTCCCGCCGCTTCCGGCACAGCCCGCTGTCATAACCACTGTCAGCAAAACTGTCAGCAAACCCGCCAATCGCCTTTTTATGATCATAAGTCCATACTCCCTCAGGTTTTTCATCCTTTCGGACATGCCGGTATCGCCGGCACAAATAATTGATACACTTATGATAGCATTTTTCCCATACGAAGGCAATGAAATATACTTCACGGCGGCCGAAATATCCTGGCGGCAAAAGGGCTCCCAAACCCCGACGATTCAAGCCGAGGTTTCGAAGCCCTTCGATTTAAGAAATTTCTGCCTGAGCAGCACTTACCGGGTATATCTCTTACAAAGTCCCCTGAGTAAACAGGCTTCTCACATGCTGAACCTCTTCCTCCGTAGCCTTGCTGGCAGGCACATAGTAAGACTTCTCCCTTGCCAGATTGTAAAGCTCCTCCTGGGACTGTTCGCAGGCATTGCGAAACTGCTTTAAGGTCTGCTTCAATTCCTTGTTTTCAGACTGAGCGATCATTTCCGCATAGCGGATCAGTTCGCCGTTGATGCCGGCCAGGGTATCTGCTACCATGGTTTTTTCCTGTAATTCCATATCTGCTCTCCTCTCGCTAAAACTTAGCATCTTGTCAATTTAAAAATTTCATAAGCTGCTGCTTGTTTTCCATAGCGGACTTTGCGCCTTTTTCAAAAAACTGCTTGATCTGGGTGTCAGACGCTGCCTTGGAATACTCCTGCAT
>CAZAMX010000352.1:2912-3148 GCA_964486095.1 uncultured Acetatifactor sp.
GACTCTGAATATCCAGTTCTGAAATATTAGTCATAGACTAGCCTCCTTATCTTTGTTTACGAGGTTAGTCTTTGCATTTAAGACAAAAGTTATGCAACCCTATTTCTATTATTTTGTTTTTGTGTTATACTGGATAAAATATGAAGAAGCCGCCGTTATGGCGGAATGTGAGGAAGGTGGAAGATGAAAATTTCAAGCGAATCAGTAAATTCGGATCTGGACAACGTAACCGCTCC
>CAZAMX010000353.1:0-3148 GCA_964486095.1 uncultured Acetatifactor sp.
TTTGATTCATCCCGCCTTCAGATTATTGGATTCGTAGAACACAGCTATTTCAGCGAGCTTGAGGAAGACCGGAAGCGGGAGGTCTGTGACGAGCTGATGGGGTATGATATACCCGCTTTTGTATTTTGCCGGGAACTGCAGCCGGATCCTATATTTCTGGAAGAGGCCATTGCCCATCAGATTCCCATTCTTTCCACGAAGAAGACTACCTCTTCTTTCATGGCGGAGTCGATCAGATGGCTGAATGTCAAGCTTGCACCCTGTATTTCCGTACACGGGGTGTTGGTGGATGTATACGGCGAGGGCGTCCTGATTACCGGGGAGAGCGGAATCGGTAAGTCAGAGGCGGCTTTGGAGCTGGTGAAGAGAGGGCACCGCCTGGTAACGGACGATGTGGTGGAGCTGCGTAAGGTGAGCGATGATACGCTGATCGGTTCGGCGCCGGATGTGACCAAACATCTGATCGAGCTGCGAGGCATTGGTATCGTAGATATTAAGGCCCTGTTCGGAGCCAGTTCCGTCAAGGATACCTCGAACATTGATCTGGTGATCAAGCTGGAGGACTGGGACAGGGACAAGGAGTATGACAGGCTGGGTCTGGAAGAAAACTATATAGAGTATCTGGGCAATACAATTGTATGTCATAACATCCCTATCCGGCCGGGGCGTAATCTGGCGGTTATCTGTGAATCCGCAGCCGTGAATCACCGCCAGAAGAAAATGGGATATAATGCCGCTCAGGAGCTTTATTCCAGAGTGCAGCAGTCTCTGGCAAAAAAACGGGAAGAGGAAGAGGAATAAAAAGTAAAAAAGACGACAGGGCGCGAACGGCGCAGAAAAGGGGGAAATATGGGAAATTATGCGTTTGGGGTAGACATAGGAGGAACAACAGTCAAGATCGGTCTGTTTGACAGGGAGGGCAATCTTCTGGACAAGTGGGAAATTCCCACCAATAAGGAAAATAAGGGTATTTCCATTCTGCCTGATGTGGCAAAGAGCATTTTGGCAAAAATTGAAGAAAAGGGGCTGACCGAAAAGGATCTGGCCGGTATCGGAGTGGGTGCTCCCGGAACCGTAGACGAGGACGGAACGCTGGTGGGCGGCGCCGTGAATATCGGCTGGGATGCTTTTAACATACCTGAGGTGATGCAGGCATATATTAATGTACCGGTAAAAGCGACCAATGACGCCAATGCGGCGGCCTATGGCGAGATGTGGCAGGGCGGTGGTAAGGGCTATGAAAACATGGTTGCAGTGACGCTGGGAACCGGCGTAGGCGGCGGCATCATTATAAACGGACGGCTTTTGTCCGGATCTGTGGGAGCAGGCGGGGAGATCGGCCATATGCACATACAGGATGGCGAAACGGAAGAGTGCGGCTGTAAAAATAAGGGCTGTCTGGAGCAGTATGCCTCCGCTACCGGCATTGTCCGTCTGGCCAGAAGACGTCTGCAGAAGGATGATAAGCCAAGTGTGCTGCGGGAGGGAGAGCTGTCCGCAAAGAGTGTATTCGACGGGGTAAAGGCGGGGGATCAGGTCGCCGTTGAGATCGCGGAGCAGTTTGGTGAGTATCTGGGCAAGGGCCTGGCGCTGGTGGCGGATGTGGTTAATCCGGAGATCTTTGTCATCGGAGGCGGGGTTTCCAAGGCGGGAGAGATTCTGCTCACCTTTGTGGAGCCCAACTTCCAAAAATATGTGTTCCAGATGTGCAAAAATGTAAAATTTGCTCTGGCAAAACTGGGAAATGATGCCGGTATTTATGGCACAGCGGGGTTAATCTTAAGATAGGACGGCAAAAAAATGATCAGTGAGGCAGTGATTCGTGCATTAGAAAAATTTGTACCGAGAGGGGATATATGCCTGCAGGAGCCAATGCAAAAGCATACCACCTTTCGCATAGGAGGACCTGCCGATTGCTTTGTGCAGATAGAAAACAAAGAACAGCTTATTCGACTGCAAAGATACTTAAAACAGCTGGGAATGCCTTTTTTTATTCTGGGGAACGGCAGCAATCTGCTGGTCAGCGATAAGGGTTATCAGGGAATTGTTTTGCAGATCGGCCAGAAGATGAGCAAAATAGAAGTGAACGGCAATGTGATCACCGCCCAGGCGGGAGCCGCTATGTCACAGGTGGCCAGAGCCGCTTTGGAGCATGGATTGGCGGGGCTGGAGTTTGCCTCCGGTATACCGGGAACCATCGGCGGAGGCGTGGTGATGAATGCCGGGGCTTATGACGGTGAACTCAGCGGAGTAGTGACTCAGGTTAATGTAGTGAACAGCGAAGGAGAGTGCATGGAGCTGGAAAACGACTCCATGGAATTCGGGTACCGTACCAGTAGCATCAGAAATAATTCCTTTACGGTAACGGAAGTGATTCTGAAGCTGGAAGAGGGAGACAGGGAACAAATCAGGGCCAAAATGGAGGAACTGGCAGCCAGAAGGCGGGAGAAGCAGCCATTAGAGTATCCCAGCGCAGGCAGCACCTTTAAAAGGCCCAGGGGAAATTTTGCAGGGAAGCTGATTATGGATGCGGGGCTGAGAGGTTTTCAGATCGGCGGGGCGAAAGTATCGGAGAAGCATTGCGGATTTATTGTCAACACCGGAAATGCTACGGCCGAGGATGTCAGGGATGTTATCAGTGAGGTGCGGAAGCAGGTAAAGGAAAGGTTCCATGTGGATCTGGAGCCGGAGATATTATTCCTGGGATTTGATGCAAGAAGTCCGATTTGAGGAAAGTTTGTGAGCGGCCATCTATTTTTCCTGCAGGCAAGGCAGAAAATTGATTGATATGTGTGCCTAAAGCGCACAAAGAGGTATACGGATGAGATTTGTGATTGTGACGGGAATGAGCGGCTCCGGTAAAAGTACGGCACTGAAGATGCTGGAAGATGCAGGATTTTACTGTGTGGATAACCTCCCCATTTCCCTGGTGGAAAAATTTGTGGAGCTGATTTCCACACCAAACAGTGAGATCAGCAAGGTGGCGCTGGGGCTGGACGTGAGGACGGACCAGTCCTTTGAGGACGCCACCAGAATACTGGCACAGCTGAAGGAAAAAGGTTGTACCTTTGAGAGATTGTTTATGGACACCGATGAGAATGTCCTGATCAAGCGTAACAAGGAAACAAGACGCATCCATCCCCTTGCA
>CAZAMX010000354.1:0-2323 GCA_964486095.1 uncultured Acetatifactor sp.
TTTCACAAAAAGTTCCGCTTTACCCTGACCACCAACGGCGTGCTGTTAAATGATGAAATCATGGAATTTGCCAACAGGGAAATGGCCAATATCGTTCTAAGCATTGACGGACGAAAGGCGGTAAATGATAAAATGCGTCCCTTCCGGGGCGGCCAGGGCAGCTATGACCTGATTGTGCCAAAATTTCAGAAGGTTGCGGAGAGCAGGGGCCAGACGGCTTATTATGTGCGGGGCACCTACACTCATGAAAATCCGGATTTCGCGGAAGATGTTCTGCATCTGGCCGATTTGGGCTTTCAGCAGATTTCCGTGGAGCCGGTGGTGGCGGGACCGGAGGACGATTATGCGATTAGGGAGGCGGACGTGCCCGGGCTGAAAGCGGAATATGACCGGCTGGCGGCGGAAATGATTCGCAGAAAAAAAGAGGGAAGGGGTTTTCATTTCTTCCATTTTATGATAGATTTGGAGGGCGGGCCCTGCGTAGCAAAGCGCCTGTCCGGCTGCGGCTCCGGTACGGAGTACCTTGCCGTGACGCCCTGGGGAGACCTGTATCCCTGCCATCAGTTCGTGGGAAAGGAAAATTTTCTCATGGGCAATGTTTTTGAAGGTATCACCAGGGAGGATATTCGGGATGAGTTTAAGCACTGTAATGTTTACGCCAAAGAAAAATGCAGGAAATGCTTTGCAAAATTTTACTGCAGCGGCGGCTGTGCGGCAAACTCCTATAATTTCCACGGAAATATCAACGACGCCTATGATATAGGCTGCGAGCTTCAGCGTAAACGGATAGAATGCGCGGTTATGCTGAAGGTCGCCGAGGCGGAGGAGCAGGAAAATCCGGCCCCCGTCCCGAAAAAATAATGCTGGAAAAACAGAAAGGACGAAAGAATCATGAAAAAGAACAAAGCTATTGTGATATTGCTTTGTATCCTGCTGCTTCTCATAGGTGTGACCTATGTTGACATTTTCGGCGTCAATGCAGCGGGAGACGGCAGTGCATCCACTATCAAGCTTGGCCTTGACCTTGCGGGAGGCGTCAGCATCACCTATCAAGTGGTAGGGGACGAGGCACCCAGCGCCACAGACATGGCGGATACCCGTGAAAAGCTGCAGAAACGTGTGGAGAAATACAGCACGGAGGCAGTGGTATATCAGGAAGGGGCCGACAGGCTCAACATTGAAATTCCCGGTGTCAGCGATGCCAACGCCATCCTGCAGGAGCTGGGAAGACCGGGAGCGCTGTACTTTATTTCACAGACCGATCCTCAGGGGAATACCAATTATAACAGAAGTACTTATGAGATGTACAAGACCATAGACGAGCTGCTAGCGGACGGGTCCATTTTGCTCACGGGCATCGATGTCAGAGATGCCCAGGCAGGCAGCATTAGAGACCAGCAGATGGGGAATGTGGAGTATGTAGTCAGCCTTTCCATGACGGACGAGGGTAAGGCGAAGTTCGCCGAAGCCACGGAAAATGCTTTGAGAAAGGGGGAGTCGCTGGCTATTTATTATGACGGCTCCATTATCAGTGCACCGGGAGTAAATGCGGTAATTACCGACGGCAATGCCCAGATCTCACCCATGGAATCCTATGAAAAGGCGGAAAAGCTTGCCTCCACCATTCGCATTGGCGGTCTGAAGCTGGAGCTGGAAGAGCTGCACTCCAAGGTAGTGGGAGCCCAGCTGGGTGTGGACGCCATATCTACCAGCCTGAAGGCAGGCTTTATCGGCTTGTGTCTGGTGGTTTTGTTTATGATTGTCATGTACCGGATTCCGGGCCTTGCATCTGCCATTGCGCTGCTGGCTTATACGGCCCTGGTGGTCCTGCTGTTAAGGGGCTTTGATATGACGCTGACCCTGTCCGGTATTGCAGGCATTATTTTGTCTATCGGCATGGCGGTGGACGCCAACGTGATTATCTTTGCCCGTATCCGGGAAGAGCTGGCTGTGGGCAAGACGGTGCGGGAAGCTGTTAAGGTTGGTTTTGACAAGGCTTTGTCCGCTATCGTGGACGGCAATATCACTACTCTGCTGGCAGCGGGAGTACTGCTGCTGCTGGGGCCCGGCTCGGTGAAGGGCTTTGCTCAGACCCTTGCCCTTGGTATTGCGGTTTCCATGTTTACGGCGCTGGTGGTGACCAGATATATCCTGTACGCCTTTTATGCCATTGGCCTAAAGAGCGAAAAGCTGTACGGTGTGGGCAGGGAGCATAAAACTCTGGATGTTCTTTCCAAAAAGGGTATCTTTTTCGGAGTTTCCCTGGCACTGATTGTAGCCGGATTCGTGATTATGGGTGTGAATAAGGGAAGAACAGGAGACG
>CAZAMX010000354.1:2333-2679 GCA_964486095.1 uncultured Acetatifactor sp.
CCTTAAACTACAGCCTGGAATTCAAGGGAGGCACCCAGACCACGGTCATGTTTCATTAAAAGGTGAGTCTGGAAACCGCCAATGAAAAAATCGTTCCGGAAATTGAGCGTATCACCGGAAGCGCGGTACAGATTCAGACGGTGCAGGATTCCAATGAGGTTATTTTCAAGACCGGTACTCTGACGGTGGATCAGCGAGATGCCATCAACCAGATGCTGATGAGGGACTGGAGCATTGGGGAGAACGAGATTACCTCCGAAACCATCAGCTCTACCATCAGCAATGAGATGAAGTCCGATACCCTGATTGCTGTGGTGGTTGCCATCGTATGTATGCTGATCTATAT
>CAZAMX010000354.1:2689-3122 GCA_964486095.1 uncultured Acetatifactor sp.
GGACCTGCGTTTCGGTATCAGCAGTATTGTGGCGCTGCTTCATGACGTGCTGGTGGTACTGGCCTTTTATGCGGCGGCAAGAGTATCCGTCAGCAATACCTTTGTAGCGTGCATGCTTACGATTGTGGGATACTCCATCAATGCAACTATCGTTATTTTCGACCGTATCAGAGAGAATATGGCGGTTATGTCCTCTAAGGACGGCTTAAAGGATGTGGTCAACAGGAGCATTACCCAGACCATGTCCAGAAGCATCTTTACCTCCCTGACCACCTTTATCATGGTGGCGGTGCTGTATGTTCTGGGAGTGACCAGTATCCGTGACTTTGCGCTGCCCCTGATGGTGGGTATTGTCTGCGGCACCTATTCCTCCATCTGTCTGGCAGGCGGCCTCTGGTATCTGCTTCGGGTGAAAATACAGCCGAAGAAGCAG
>CAZAMX010000355.1:0-3113 GCA_964486095.1 uncultured Acetatifactor sp.
TCTTATATCAATAATAAACTGAATGAATACAATAAGGTGGACAGTTTTCGCAGGCAGCCCATGGACAAGCAGAGCGTGCTGCTCCAGTTGAACATTGCGGACGATTATTTTAAGGCCAAGAAACAGATCACCATTTTAGAGGAAGAGCTGCAGGCAAAGGAAAAGGAACTGTACGATCTAAAGCATGAACTGATTTCGGCTCAGATCAAGCTTGAAAGATCGGAAGAGCAGGTCAGAAACCTTCAGCAGGATTTAAATGAAAACGCGAAGAAGGTCGTGCAGCTGGAAACAGAATTAAAGAAAAAATAATGTAAGGCTGTCCTCTGGGGCAGTCTTTTTGGTTTGTCCGCCGTGAGCGGGCATGTTCAGCAGGGCTGAACTGTGAAGGGAAGGTTTTAGTTATGCAAAATCATGGGAAGCCTGTGGAGCTTTTGGCTCCGGCCGGAAACCCGGCCGCCTTTTACGGCGCGGTAAAGGCCGGAGCAGACGCGGTATATCTGGGGAGCCAGCGCTTTGGCGCCAGGGCCTACGCGGAAAATTTTACCGTAGAGGAACTGCTGGAATGTATCCGCTATGGCCACGTCATGGGCTGTAAGCTGTATCTCACAGTGAATACGCTGATGAAGGAAGAGGAATTGGCTGAATTGTATGACCATATTCAGCCGCTTTATGAAGGCGGTCTGGACGGCGTGATCGTTCAGGACTTTGGCGCGCTGCGGCTTTTAAGAGAATCCTTTCCGGGCCTTAAGCTTCACGCCAGCACACAGATGACCCTTTGCAGCAGTTTCGGGGCCGAACTCTTAAAAAGCATGGGAGCCTGCCGGATGGTTCCGGCCAGGGAGCTTTGCCTGGAAGAGATCAAAGCAATCAGGCAAAAGGCGGATATTGAGCTGGAAACCTTTATTCATGGAGCCATGTGCTATTCGTACTCCGGACAGTGCCTTTTCAGCAGCATTCTGGGAGGAAGAAGCGGTAACAGGGGACGCTGTGCCCAGCCATGCAGACTTCCCTATTGCGTGGAGACGGACGGACACAGAAGCAGAGAACAGTACTTTTTAAGCCTGAAGGATATGTGTACTCTGGAGCATATTCCGAAGCTGATCCAGGCGGGTATTGACTCCTTTAAGATAGAGGGACGCATGAAAAAGCCGGAGTATGCCGCCGGCGTTACCGCCATATACCGGAAATATATTGATCGCTGCTATGAACTGCAGGAAAAATACGGAGCGGAAGAGGCAGAAAGACGATTTTTAACGGAAAAAACAGATCGCCGTATCCTGACCACCCTCTATATCCGCAGCCAGGTGCAGGACGGATATTATTTTAAGAAAAACGGCCGGGAGATGATTACGCTGGACAGCCCTGCCTACGGCGCAGGTGACGAGTCCCTGCTGGCGGAGATCAACAGCCGTTATCTTACCGGGAAAAAAAGGCTTCCGCTGACACTGGATGCCGTATTCAAAGAAGGAAAGCCAGTTTCCGTCACCACGGTTTTAAAGAGAAAGCCCGGTTTCCCTGGGTATGAGGACGGGGCTCCGCTTACTGTAACCGTTACGGGAGAAGCGGCTCAGAGAGCGGCAAATCAGCCCGTCACAGAAGAAAATGTCAGGAAGCAGCTGGGCAAGCTGGGGGACAGTCCCTTTTTTGCGGAAGAAATTCTGGTGGACCTGGACCCCGACCTGTTCTTTCCGCTAAAGCAGATCAACGAGCTGCGCAGACAGGCGGTGTCCCGGCTGGAAGAAACCCTGCTGAGCGAATACCGGGCACAGAACAGCCTTCAGGTGCAGAACGGTTATCCGAAACAAAACCGCTGCCGGACAGAGGATAACCCTCGGACACAGGGCAGTTCGGACTTGTCTTTCGGGGAAATTGCTTCCGCCGGACCGCCTCCGGGAAAGGGCATTTCCGTATCCGTTACTACCGGGGAGCAGCTTGCAGGACTTCTGCGGTGGCTGAAGGAAAATCCCGGCCATGATGTTGTATGTGTCTGTCTGTCCGAAAAGCTGGCCAGGGAAGGCAGGGAAGCCTGCAGGGCACTTTCAGCTCATTGTCCGCTGCTGATTACCCTGCCTGTAATCATAAGAGAGCAGGATGGGCCCGTTTTAGAGGAATTGTATTCTTTGTGCGGCCCTAGGAAGACATTCAGCGGTTTTTTGATCCGCTCGGCAGACGGATTGGGATTTCTGGAGAAAAAGGGAAAATCCGCACTGTGGTATTTGGACGCCTCGTTTTATATCTGGAACAGAACGGCAGCGGAACAGTTTGCGGGGAAAGCTGACAGCTTTTGTCTGCCGCTGGAACTAAACAAGGCGGAGGGAACTCGCCTGGCGGAACAGGGCCTGCCTTTTGAAAAAGTAGTTTATGGAAGGATTCCCATGATGATTACCGCAAACTGCATCCTAAAAACGGCAAAGGGATGCAGTCCGGAAAGCTCTGCGGAAACAGTCCTGATTGACCGCTATGGCAAGCGATTCCCCGTGATCCAGGATTGCGCCCGCTGTACCAATATCATTTACAACAGCGTTCCGCTTTCCCTGCATCGTGAATTTCCAAAGTGGCGGGAGCGTATACGGTGCAGACTGAACTTTACCGTGGAAGATAAAAGACGGACCATGGAGGTGCTGGATGTTTTTCTGCTGGGGAAGGAGCCGAAATTTAAGGAATACACCACAGGACATGAAAAACGCGGGGTTTTGTGAAAATGAGCCAAAAATAGATGTTGCGATTCTTTTGCTATTAGGATATACTGTACATTAGTTGTGTACAGGCACACCAGTCAGGAGGAATTGCAATGATAGAAGCAACAAGCTGTGGCGGTGTGGTAATATTTCGTGGAAAGATCCTGCTTTTGTATAAAAATTACAAGAATAAATACGATGGATGGGTTCTGCCCAAGGGCACGGTGGAAGAGGGTGAAGAGTATAAGGAAACCGCTCTGCGCGAAGTGCTGGAGGAATCGGGAGCAAAGGCTGTTATCATAAAATATATCGGAAAAAGCGAATACTCCTTTTCCGTGCCGGAGGATACCGTGGAAAAGGAAGTGCATTGGTATTTGATGATGGCGGACAGCTATTTCAGCAAGCCTCAAAAGGAAGAGTATTTTGCGGACTCCG
>CAZAMX010000356.1:0-3107 GCA_964486095.1 uncultured Acetatifactor sp.
CTCCATTACCTCCTGATACTGCTCGCTTTTGGAAAAGAATAAGGATTCTTCGGCATCCCTGTTTTCCTTTGCGGAAACAGAGCCCTCTTTATATTTGATCACAAGGGAAACGCCGATCGCTATGCTTTTCCCCCTGATGCCCCCGCCCGTATTATAGGATACCCTTGTGGATTCATTCTGCCGGCTAAGGCTCTTAATATCACCTGTTCTGATAAAACGGCAGGTTCTGTTAAAATACATCCAATAATCAGGGCCGGCAATAAAACGGCCCGGATAGGTCTCTTCACTGACATTATAAAAATTCACTTTGCCATAATTGCCGGCTTCCATCTGTTTGACAAAAAGCTCCCTGTCCTCTTCCGTCCGAAAAAAATCCTGCATGGCCTTTTCATATGCCTTGCGCACAGCCTTCACATTGGAAATTTTTGCGGGCAGCCAAAAGCAGAGCCCTGCAAAAAGCGCAATGCCGCAGCCGATCGGTAAATGAACCCGCATAACATAAGAAACATCATAACCTACAATAAATCCCAGGGCAACCATGCCGATCAGGAATGCCGCCATCCACAATGGCGCCTTGTTTTTCTGTTTCTTTTTAAATGTTTTCAGCACCTCCGAAAACTCCTGCATTTCCTGGTCCAGCCACATTTCCATTTTTGCGTCCATATCATTATCCTCCTACCTCAAAATTTTTCTCACCCGCCACAATGCCCTTCTTCCGAATACCTGCTGAGACAATCGGTATATCTTTCATTCTCTTTTAATAAGTTAAAGCCTTCAGCCTCATAAGACATTGACTTTCCATCTATTCTCCTGTTTTTATCATTATATCAGATCCGGGCAAAAAGGAAAGACAAAAATCAGATCACGAAAAAGATCTTCCAGCTATCTTCCTCATGATCTGATATGAGCTTAAAATATTGGTCCATTCTTTACGCACTCTGTAATTTACGTATTTCCCGATGCGCCCATTCCACAGTATCGCTGTCGCAATCGTTATGATCCGATGCCAGTGTGTCTATTATGAGCTGCCATGCTTTAATTGCCTCCGCTTTTCTTCCCAGCTTTGTGTAAAGAAAAGCAAGAGAGAATACAGCGTCAAGGTATCTGGGTGGAGCCGCCTTATAAAATGAATTCTTAAAGCACTTTATCGCCCGGTCATAGTCGTTGATCCGATTGAATCTTTCCCCCGCCTCGTACTGCCCCCTGCTGTCAACCTCGGATATAGAATCCCATATTGCTTTTGCATCATCGAGTTTCCCTCTTGCCAGCTCGAGGTCACCAAGACAGATCCTGCGCAGATATTCCTTACTGTTATCAGGCTGCATCAAGTTAATATATTCTTCCGCCTTTTCAAAATACCTCATGCGAATCGCCGCTTCAACAAGCATTACTATAAGCTCTGCATTTTGAGGGTATTTTTTTGCATATGGCTCACATACACGAATGAACCAATCATCATCGCTGTGCGCTTTATAGATCCCGCCTCCACGAACCTGACGATACAGTCCATATATTTCCTCATCCAGCGGAGAAAGCTGCATTGCCTTTTCCAGCATCCTTCCCGCTTCCAGCAAATCATCATTTGTCTTGTTTAAATGTAAGCGGGCATATAATTTCAAAGTGCCGACATCATCTGCATTATCCTGCAGAGAAGCATCCAGAGTCCTCTTTGCGTAGAGATAGCTTTGTTCGGACAACCCCTCATGTAACAAAATACGTTTAACCCGCTCCAGCTCATCCTCATGATTTACGGAAAACAAATCGTCGATTCTGACTCCGAAAAAAGCCGCAATTTCCGGCAGAAGAGTAATATCCGGCATGGTTGTTCCCGTCTCCCACTTACTGACCGCCTGATAAGAAATACCTAAATATTCGGCTACTTCCTCCTGGGTTACTTTACTTTCCGTACGCAGTTTTTTAATTATACTTCCTATGTCCACATTCATTTTCAAATTCCTCCATTGTCATGATTATCTTACCCATCAGCTGATAAGCTAATCATATATTATATGGCTCTTGGTTTCAATAACTGCGCGTTTTAGATAACTCACCTGATAAGCGAATAAATTCAGTCTTGACACAAATAATACTATATAGTACCATTCTATATAGAAAGGAGATGACATATTATGAAAAAAATATCCGTATCTGCAACAAATGATATATGCCCTCAGACACTGTTTGTCTATGGCACCATGAATGAGGATGGTACACCTGATTTCGGCTTGTTTTGCTGGTTCAGCTATTGTTGGTTTGACCGTCTTGGCGTGATATGTGCCATTGGCGGAAGCAAGCGAACATTAGAGAATATTCGAAGAAATGGAGTTTTTTCTGCAAATATTGTAGTAGAAGACAATCTGCCTTTAGCGGATTACTTCGGAACGGCGGATGGCAGAAATAGCGATAAGATGGACGTAGCCGTTGAATGGGAAAATGGCGCAGTGCTTACAGTTCCTATTCTTTGCAGCAGTCCGATTAGTTTTGAACTTGAGGTAGATAAAGAGATTTCTACGGGTGAACATGATGAAACCGTTCTCATGTGCCGTATCCGAAATACACTCAAGGATGAGAAACTGGTAAATTCTGCCATGACATCAGAAGAAATTCTCAAATCTACGGCAGTAGTGCGAACCTGCATTGATTACGACTATTGGTCATGGGATGGCCGGCATCTTGGTAAATGGCACGAAAGGGCAAAGGAAATTAAGCCTGATGTTGAAATCGGGGCGGCAGCTCGTGGAAATTAGAAGAAGCTTCCCCTGCAAGGGCGAAATCCCATTGCATAAACACAGTTTGTGCAATGGGTGTATTTCACTGATAAACTACTCGCTGCCAATTCATCACCTTGCATCCTCAGGAGAAAGAATCTTAAGATATTCAATTATTCTTTCCCTGTCATTATCCGTATCGCCCCACCAACAGTATCGAGATGAACACATAAGCTCTAATATCGCAGGTTTATAAACTTTTTTCATTCTGTAATTTTCAATATATTCACAACGGGTAATGATTTCAATATATTTATTTCCATGTCGCGGCAAACAAATTACAACAATATTTTCATAACAGTCACCACATTGAGCCGGCGAAAGAAAAACTTTTGTTCC
>CAZAMX010000357.1:0-3085 GCA_964486095.1 uncultured Acetatifactor sp.
CAGCAGACGGAACTGATGCAATACATGCAAGTCTCGCAAAATTGCATAGAAACGCAATTTTGACTTCGCGGTAGGGGTATCTGAGCTGTTACATGAGAATACATATTCCGGAAATTTATGAATGGTATGACTGGTAAATTAAGCGGGAGAATGATATGATACATTTATATTTGGGGGTGTAAACATGAGTGTGATCGGTATTGATTTGGGAACTTCAAATACGCTGGCCTGTGTGTTCCGTGATGGAGAGGCAGTGCTGATTCCAAACAAAGAGGGAGGATACCTGACCAGGAGCGCGGTCAGCGTAATGGAAGACGGCACTATTATTACCGGGAGAGCGGCTAAGGAACGGCTTTTGACTCATCCCGACCGCACGGCAGCGTCCTACAAGGTATTTATGGGAACCGAGCGGGAGACCTGTCTGGGGCAGCAGTATTTTAAGCCGGAGGAGTTGTCCGCTTTTGTGCTTCGGCAGATTAAGCAGGATGCGGAGGAATTTTTACAGGAGCCGGTGGAGGAAGCCGTGATCAGCGTTCCCGCCTATTTTAATGATAACCAGCGCTGTGCCACCAAGCTTGCGGCGCAGCTGGCAGGATTGAAGGTGTCCAGACTGATCAACGAGCCTTCTGCGGCGGCGGTGTATTATCGGTGGAGCGATTCTGCCGCAGAGGACGGAAAGCTGATGATTGTGGATTTTGGCGGCGGCACGCTGGATGTAAGTATTGTGGACTGCTTTGACAATATTATAGAAATTCTGTGTATTGCCGGCGACAATCATTTAGGGGGCGATGATATAGACGCTGCCATTGCAAAGTACTTTTGTGAGATGAATCATTTGTCCCGGGGGGCGCTTACTCCGGAGGAAAACGCGGCGCTTATGCGGCAGGCAGAAAATGCAAAGACCGCGCTGTCTGAGCCGGGGGCGGCGAAAGGCCTGATGAAGCTTCGGGCGGGTGAAAGGGATTATGAGCTGAATCTGAGTCAGGAGCAGCTGGCGGAGCTTTGCGAGCCTGTTTTTAAGCGGGTGGAGAAGGTACTCAGGCGGGCTTTGGAGAATAAAAAGGCGGCCCGGGGGATCCGCCGGGTAGTACTGGTGGGCGGTTCCTCCCGAATGCCGGTATTTCATGATTTTCTGGAAAGATTGATGTCCGCCCGCCCGGTAATCGCCGCGGAGCCGGACAAGATCGTGGCGCTGGGCGCGGGGATCTGTGCCGGAATCAAGGAGCGCAGGGAAGAGCTTCAGGATGTGGTTATGACGGATGTATGCCCCTTTTCCCTGGGGGTTGCCACCTATAACAGCCAGATTGACAGAGAGCCCCATATGGCAGTGTTGATTCCGCGCAGCAGTATGCTGCCTGTCAGCCACAGCAGTCGTTTTTATACCCTTCATGACGGTCAGGAGTATCTGAAATTTGAATTTTATCAGGGCGAGGATTATTTCGTAGCCGGAAATTTAAAGCTGGGGGAGCTTCAGGTCCGGGTTCCAAGAGGAACTGCCGGTTCCCAGTGGGCCGAGGTGGTCTTCACCTATGACATTGACGGCATTCTTCATGTGAGTGTGGAGAGCAGCGGCGGGGACAAACGAGAGACGGTAATCCTTAACCCCAATCTGCACTTATCGGAGGAAGAGTTGGCAAAAGCCATGGAGCGCATCAACAGCATCCGGCTTTCCACAGAGGTACACAGGGATCAGAAGCTCTTTGGGCAGGCCCTGTCCCTGTATGAACAGCTGGGAGACGAAAGGCGGGCGGAGCTTGGCCGGGGCCTGGAAATTTATTGCGGGGCCCAGGATACGCAGGATGTGATAAATATGCGCAGGGCAGAGGAATACCTGTCGGAGCTGGTGGAACGTTTTCAGAGGGAGTTAAGCGAGGACCCCTTTGAACAGCTGCGAGGCCTGGGTCTGGATACGGACAGGGAGGTATTTGAGGATGAGTGACAATATTTGGAAGCTGCTGCAGATTGAGCCCACCAGGGATCAGGCTCAAATTAAAAAAGCATATGCGGTACAGAGCAGGATCTATCATCCGGAGGAAAATCCGCAGGAGTTTATGCGCCTGAGAAAAGCATACCAGCTTGCGATGGAATGGGCGGAAGAGGCAGAAGAAGATGTATTTGCGGAAAAAGCAGAGAATGACACATTTGCGGAAGAAGTGCAGGAAATACCGCAGCTTGGGGATCAAAGCCTCCAAAGGGAAGAAAGAGCGGCACAAGAACTGGTTCCGCATTTTGTTTTCCACCGGGAGCCCGGCGGGCCGAACCCCTATCGGGAAAGCGAGGCATATCAAGCCTTCCTGAAGCTATATAAAAAAGAAAATCAGAAAAACTGGAAGCTGTGGACCGAATATATCACTTCTCCGGAATTTTTATCGGTTTCTCTGGAGGAAGAATTTTGTGCCCTGATGGAAGAAACGGTGCGGGATCAGCAGTCCGAATTTCGTCCGGGACAGGAATTTATCAAAAGCCTGTACACTGCCTATTGCTTTACGGCAATCAATACGGGAGGGTATGGGGAGGATGAGCTGCAGTTTGGCCAGGAGCAAAATGCCTGCACGGTGCCGGAGCCCATTTTTGCCATCGTCCGCTCCTGTCCTGTGCCCAGGCGTCTGACGGGCAATGATTACACCATGAGGATGGCATTCAGCAACTACTATCATTTATGGGCGCTGGCCCAGGAAGCAGGCCGGACGGATCAGTCCTGGACGGACCAGTCCATGCGCAGCTTAAGGCAGATATTGGATCGGTATGTTCCGGCTTATATCAAGGATAGCTATAACGGCGGCGCCATGCCGGAGCATGCCAGACATCCCCTGGGCTTACGGCTGTTAAATTACTTTTTTGAAACGGCAGAGCTGAACAGAGAATGTTATCAGACGGCCTGGGAGACCTTGGGCTTAAAGCAGGCGGTTTTGGGACGGGATAAGCTGCTGTATGGCAGGCTGCGGGAAATCTGCCTGGAAAAATGACCTGATTTAGACGAGGAAGAGCCGGGCAGCTTTTTGGAGCTGAACAAGTTGTATGGTACAATTGAGGAACGTGCATACGATCCTGAACAGGAAGAAGCAGAGGTTAAAAGCTTTTTTGC
>CAZAMX010000358.1:0-3064 GCA_964486095.1 uncultured Acetatifactor sp.
TGCTGATCCGCTTTTCCGACAGGATAGAGATGAGCGCATCCTGTACCTCACTGGCACAGCGGGATATTTCTTCAATCCGGGCAATGGTGCCGCTTTCCATGGCCTGATACACTGGGCTCTTTACCATAGCCTCCATACAGGGGCCTCTGGCTATGAGCATGGCATAATTCCAGGAATAGCGGATCTGTTCCTCGGTGGTGCCGGCCGTGCCCTGAATTACCTTAGTGGAATCCCCATTGACAGCAGCGGATAAATGCTCGCTGAGCCAGGATTTTGCCGTTCCCGGTTCACCGATCAAAAGCAGTGCCCGATCGGTAACCAGGGTGGAGATGGCGATCTCCACCAGCCGTCGGTTTCCCATATATTTAGGGGTAATATCCACCCCCTTGACCTTTACGCCTCCGGTTATGTACGTCAATACGGAGCGGGGGGACATCCGCCATCCCGTGGGGATCGGGTCCTTCTCCGCCGAAATCAGGGCTTCTATTTCTGTCTGATAAAGCTCCTCTGCCGGAAGGCGCTGAATTTTACTCTCTGCCATTTTTACACCCCCTATGCCCGCCTTGGGCGGGCACTAATTTCAATATTTGGAAGTTTACTTCCAAACTTCTTACTATATATTCCAGGCATTCCACTCCGGAAAGGCTCTGCCCGCCCGCAGGTCCGCAATGGTCTTGGTAAAGACCGTTTCTCTGGTCTGATCGTTCTTGCAGAAAAAACCCGCGTCCCGGATTTCTTCCAAAAGAGCCGCGACTTCATCCGGCGGCAGAGCTTGGGAGGCCTCATATAACAAATTCCACACGAGATAAAGATGGGGCGCCCTTTTGCTCTTCTTCATGCTGTCGGCCAGGATTCCCCGGGGACTGACGCCAAAGTTAAGGAGCCAGCGGCTGTAAGCAATCCAGGAGCCGGTTTCCACCGCCTGCCTGCGCAGCCAGGGGACAATTGCCTGAAGCATGACTTCATCGGATGGATTGACAAGACCCGCAAGGCACACATCAAAGCTGTCAACCAGCTCTCCGGCGTTAAAAGGCATCCTCTGCCTGTCAAAGGAGGTCTTCCACACAGCCTCGGTAAGCCGCTTGATCCACCTGGAATCCAGAGGCTGAGCCGTCGGAGGATCACCGGCGAACGCTGCACGAGGGGGGAGATAGGCGCTGACGGATACGAAGTAACGCACAACGTAACGCTCCTGCTCTTCATCCCAATGTATGCAGCTTAGGCCCTTCAAAACCCCGTCATGGAGCTCCTGCTTCTGCTTTGCACCCACCAAAGGCTTTGCGGTCAGCACATAGGGCGAAAAGCGGTCGTATACCTCCGCGGCCGGGCGGGTAAACATCGAAGCAACTAACGCATGGGGCAGATAGCGGGGGCCTTCCCCATCCTTTTCCCACAATTCAAGACACAGCCCGCTCAGACGATCGGTAACACACAATACGGAAAACAGACCGTCAATCAGATGCCCCTCAAATCTCAAGGGCTGCCCGCTGGGCGCCAATATCTTGCCGACAGCGCTCAGATGCTCTCCTGCCCAGCGCCAAAAATCCTGCATGGCCGGAGAAGCTTTATGATTGGCGGCACTCAGCCAGGCAAACAGCTCCTCTGACCGTTCCTGCGCCAGCGGTTTGGCTTCTGCCATGGCCTGCTCGATCCTGCTTTTCAGTCCGGCCGCCACCAGATCCGAGGCCCAATCAGAGGAAGCAGGAGTAAGAAAACGAACCAGGCCGCCGTTTTTCGCCACTTCCTTTTGCCAGAATTCCTGAATATCCTTTCCCTCCTGCAGGGCCAGGCTCTGCAGGGCAGCGTCCCGGTTTGATCCCCGCTCCCCCTTGGAAAGCTCCAGCAGAAATGCTCCGTTTTGCGGATCAGCCCCAAGAGCGGTGATGATCGCTCCCCTGACATCCTTTTTTGCTTCGGGCAGAACCTCCTTCAGCCAGTCGGTTGCTGCCGGACCCTCCAGCGCGGAGATGACCTCCACCCGCCGGACCATATCCTTTTTCCCGGCAGGGTCAAAATCTTTTTTCAGCAAAACGGTAATCTCCGGACGCTGGGCCTTTAAAATGTCCTCAATCAGGACCGCCAGCTCCGCATACCCTTCCCCCAGCCCTGTAATCAGACTGGGCAGCACCCTGAAATCGCCAAAGTATTCGGGATGATTTTCCCACATATCTTTCATCAGATTCATGCGCCCGCCGCCGGTACCGGTGAGGGCTTCCAAAAGAGGCTGCAGCTGCCCGTAGGATAAAGATTCACAAGTTCCGACCCCTGCATGGGAAATCGGGGTCAATTCTCCTGCCACACCGCTGCCTCCCTGGGTATATGCCACCGCGTCCACCAGCGCCAGCAGATCCAGCAGCTGCCCGCCCCTTTCCTCTGCGGGAGCAGAAAGCAGCTTCTGCAGGCCGCTGTCTATCTTCGCAAACACCGGGCTGGCGGCTGCCAGCGGCTTTAGGCCCTCCGCCGCCCTCTGAAGCCGGAAATCCTCGGCCAGCAGGCCTGTTCCGGCAATCGCGGCCTGTTCCAGCCGCGATTTTACATCATAAAGAGGTTGTAAATTCATATTCTCGTCTCCTTAAAATTGCAGCCGGATCGTGCGTTCCGGTGTGAGTATGCTGTAGGGATGCAGGCAGATGCTCCGGTCCCTCTCATCATAAAACATCAGGCCGAACAAAGCGCTGCCGGAAGGAATTTCCCCGGGAAGAAGCTCCAGCCGTTTAGTGGATGCGTGATCTTTTCCGTCCTCCGGACGGTCCCTGAGAACAATGCGTTCCCCCTTATTATCCTCCAGCACAAGGGCATCCCCCACTCTTCCCAGCCTTCCCACCGGAAGCAGGACCGCACGGAATTTAGGCAGCAGCGTGTTCTTGATCTGGTTTTTTGTCTCCTTCAGCGCCGTTGCCAGATCAGGACGGGCCAGCGTTGGCAGCACCGCCCGCTCTTCCCCGGTAATCGGCCGTGAGGACGCGGCGTCCCAGCGAATCCGGCAGTTTCCTTCACCCGGGTAAGTATAAAGGGTAGGTATCTCCAGCAGCTCAAAACGACTGTCCTCCCCCTTCACATATTT
>CAZAMX010000359.1:0-3048 GCA_964486095.1 uncultured Acetatifactor sp.
TGGTGAATACGTCCTCGACAGGCATCAGGAAAGGCTTGTCGGTATCACGCTGAGGATCAGGAATATACTCGTCAACGGTGCTCATCAGCTCCATGATCTTGTCGCCCCACTCGCTGTTAGGATCTTCCAGTGCCTTCAGAGCGGAACCCTTGATGATCGGGCAATCCGTGAACTCGTACTCTTCCAGCTGCTCGGTGATCTCCATTTCAACCAGCTCAAGAAGCTCGGGATCGTCAACCATATCGCACTTATTCATGAACACTACGATATAAGGCACGCCAACCTGACGAGACAGAAGGATGTGCTCCTTGGTCTGAGCCATAACGCCGTCGGTAGCAGCTACTACCAGAATAGCGCCGTCCATCTGTGCAGCACCGGTAATCATGTTCTTTACATAGTCAGCATGGCCCGGGCAGTCAACGTGTGCATAATGTCTCTTCTCGGTCTGATACTCAACGTGTGCGGTAGAAATGGTGATACCACGCTCTCTCTCTTCGGGAGCCTTGTCAATGTTTTCAAAATCAACCTTCTCGTTGCCGGCAACTCTCTCAGCCAGAACCTTGGTGATTGCTGCAGTCAGAGTTGTTTTGCCATGGTCAACGTGACCAATGGTACCAATGTTACAATGGGGCTTGTTTCTTTCAAATTTAGCTTTAGCCATTATTGAAATCCTCCTTAAAATAATTAAAACAACATGTTATTTTTTCCTCGCCAAAGTGCGCTGGCGCACACTCGGCGCTTCACAACCCGGCTATCTCTCATTATATGGAATAAGTCAGGTTTTTTCAAGCTATTTTTGCACTTTTTTGGAAGAATACGGCACGTATCCTCCCCGGAACTTTATTTCGCTCCCTTTGCCGCCAATACCTTCTCCTGAACGTTCTTGGGAACCGGCTCATACTTTTCGAAGAACATGGAGTAGTTACCGCGCCCCTGAGTCCTGGAACGAAGGTCTGTGGAGTATCCGAACATTTCCGCAAGAGGAACAAATGCACGCACCATCTTGCCTCCGCCGATGTCGTCCATACCTTCCACACGTCCGCGGCGGGAATTCAGATCACCGATTACATCGCCCATATACTCTTCAGGCATAGTCACCTCAACCTTCATGATGGGCTCTAAGAGCACGGGCGCCGCTTTCTGCATTGCTTCCTTAAATGCCATGGAACCGGCAATATGGAATGCCATCTCGGAAGAGTCCACCTCATGATAGGAACCGTCATACACGTTTGCGTGTACGCCCAGCACGGGGAATCCGCCAAGGATACCGGCCTGAGCCGCTTCCCTGATGCCCTCGCCAACCGCAGGAATATATTCCTTCGGAATAGAGCCGCCCACAACAGTGGATTCAAACAGCAGTACAGGGGGCTCGTTAATCAGGATATTAGCCTTAGGATCAAACTCAAATTTCTCACAGTTTGCTTCCACGGGCTCAAACTTAACCTTACAGTGACCGTACTGACCACGTCCGCCGGACTGCTTTGCATACTTGGAGTCTACCTCCACAGCCTTGGTAAACGCTTCCTTATAGGCAACCTGAGGTGCACCCACGTTAGCCTCTACCTTAAACTCACGAAGCAGACGATCAACGATAATCTCCAAATGAAGCTCACCCATACCTGCAATAATAGTCTGTCCGGTCTCCTGATTTGTATGAGCGCGGAAGGTAGGATCTTCCTCTGCCAGCTTTGCCAGCGCCTCACCCATCTTGCCCTGACCGGCTTTTGTCTTAGGCTCGATAGCCAGCTCGATAACCGGCTCCGGGAACTCCATGGACTCCAGGATTACGGGATGCTGTTCATCACAGATCGTATCGCCGGTAGTAGTAAACTTAAATCCTACTGCAGCCGCAATATCGCCGGAATAAACCTTATCCAGCTCCGCCCGCTTATTTGCGTGCATCTGCAGGATACGTCCCACACGCTCCTTCTTATCCTTCGTGGCATTCAGCACATAGGAACCGGAGTTCATGCTGCCGGAATACACACGGAAAAATGCAAGCTTTCCTACAAAGTGATCTGCCATGATCTTAAATGCCAGAGCGGAGAAAGGCTCATCATCAGACGAATGCCTCTCAACCTCATTGCCTTCCAGATCCGTTCCCTTGATAGCAGGAATGTCTGTAGGCGCAGGCATATATTCCAGAATTGCGTCCAGCAGCTTCTGTACGCCTCTGTTACGGTAAGCAGACCCACAGCATACGGGGACTGCAGTGCATTCGCAGGTTGCCCTGCGGAGAACTTTTTTCATTTCTTCCACGGAAGGCTCTTCACCCTCCAGGTACATCATCATCAGGTCATCATCCAGCTCACAGATCTTCTCCACCAGCTCGGAACGATACAACTCCGCATCATCCTTCATATCGCCGAGATCATCTGTAACGGTAATGTCCTCACCCTTGTCATCGTTATAGATATATGCCTTCATCTCAAACAGGTCGATAATGCCCTTGAAAGCATCCTCCTTACCGATGGGCAGCTGAATAACGATGGCATTTTTTCCAAGTCTGTTTCTGATCTGGTCCACTGCACCATAGAAGTTTGCACCCAAAATGTCCATCTTATTGATGAACGCCATACGGGGCACGTTATAGGTGTCCGCCTGCCGCCATACGTTCTCGGACTGAGGCTCAACACCGCCCTTTGCACAGAAAACGCCGACAGCGCCGTCCAAAACACGAAGGGAACGCTCTACTTCTACAGTAAAGTCAACGTGACCAGGAGTATCAATAATATTGATACGATGCTCCAGCGCGCCTTCACAGGGCTTTGTTTCTTTTTCCAACGTCCAGTGACAGGTCGTAGCTGCAGATGTGATGGTAATACCTCTCTCCTGCTCCTGCTCCATCCAGTCCATGGTAGCAGTGCCTTCATGAGTATCACCGATCTTGTAGTTTACGCCAGTATAATACAGAATACGCTCGGTCAATGTGGTCTTACCGGCATCAATATGAGCCATGATTCCGATATTCCTGGTTCTCTCCAATGGATATTCTCTTCCAGCCACGGGATTTTCCTCCTCAAATCATACAGCACAAACCGCAAAGGT